>NZ_JAUBTB010000108.1:0-21668 GCF_036704965.1 Microcoleus sp. F10-B2
GCTTTCCCAGCTAGTTTTTTATAGACCATCATATTTTTGGCTTTTTGTCAACCTCTTTTACTGGACTGGCGCTCTAGACATATAAATGATGTCAAGATTCAAGCACAGCTATTAGGTGAACTGGGCTACGCTTGCATGGAAGGCGAAGATTTTGTCATGGCTCAGCAATGTTTCCAGGAATCGCTACAGAAGTATCAATTGCTTAAAGAATTTTCAAAAGAATGTAAGTTGCTACGATATTTGGGAAATTTGGCAAATCGGCAAAAGCAGTATAAAATTGCTTTAGAGCATTATAATCAAGCTGGGGAAATTTTGAAGACCAAACGTAGTCAAATACCTATTGACGATCAATTGGCTCTTCATGAAGCAGAGTTACCAAATGTTATTGGATACGTGTATCTTGAGTTGAGAGATTTTTCGGCAAGTTATCAGCAGTTTAATCTATCTCTAAAAAACTATCAAATTTTGCTAGAAGATTATCCTAATATGAGAATTCGATATCGCTACTATCAAGCCGATCCACTAATGAATTTGGGAAAATGGCACTTTCTACAAGGAGATTATGAGCAAGCTAGACGTTACTATCAAGACTGCCTCCTACTCAGCAGAGAAATTAGTCGCAATGATACAATGGCTACTGTGCTACTAAGTTTAGCTGAGTTAGCAGAGGTAGAGGGCAACAAGGAAGAGGCTATAAAACTAGCAAGTGAATCTGAGCGTGTTGCTGGTACTGAAATTAGGTCTGTACGGGAGCTAGCTGCTATTTTCAAGGAAAAATTGCTGTCAAAGACAATCTTTTGACTCTGGAATAGTGAGACTATACCGGATTTACTCTATTTCTATATATATCAGGAATAAGATTTACCTACTCAACCAAAGCCTGTCGCTGAGCCTCCAACAATTCCTGAATCCCGATTTCTGCCAAATCCAAAATTTGATTTAACTGACTCCGACTAAAACTTCCTTCTTCCGCAGTTCCCTGAATTTCGATGATGTTCAAATCTCCATTCATCACCACATTACAATCAATTTCAGCCGCCACATCTTCAAGATAATTCAAATCTAAAAATGGCTCGCCTTCCAAAAGCCCCACAGACACGGCCGCCACTTGGCGAATCAAGGGCGATCGCACTAAATCACCTTTTTGTACCAACTTGTTCAAAGCGTCAGCCACAGCCACAAACCCGCCAGTAATTGAAGTTGTCCGAGTCCCCGCGTCAGCTTGCAAAACATCCGCATCCACAAGTATGGTGCGTTCTCCCAATAGTTGCATATCCAAGCACGATCGCAAACTGCGCCCAATCAACCGCTGAATTTCTTGAGTCCGTCCCGATAATTTCATAAATTCCCGTTCTTGTCGCTGCGGCGTAGATCCCGGCAACATTCGGTATTCCGCTGTCAGCCAACCTTGTCCGGTATTCTCCAGAAATCTCGGCACTCCCGGCTTGATTGTCACGCTGCAAAGTACCTGAGTATCGCCACTTTTTGCGAGTACGGAACCGCTAGCAAATTTCGTAAACTCTCGATCGAAACTAATCGGACGAAGTTGATGTGGTTGTCGGCCGTCGGGACGCTGGAAAGACATAATATTTAGGTAATTCGTAATGGTAATTGGCAATTAAAAATTGAGAAATTGACCTTACTCTTCCGGCTTTTTAAAACTCGTTAAATATGCAGTCATTCAATCTAAAATCTAAAATCTAAAATCTAAAATCGTCTGACTATTTGCCGTTAGCCTCGATCAATTTGAGAATATCCTGCTGGACTTGTTCGGGGGATTGGTCGCCGTTGACAGTTAACAGCCTGTTGCGATACTGATAATAATCTACGATCGGCATAGTGCGTTCGTGGAACAAATCGAGCCTGCGCTGTAAAATTTCTGGATGATCGTCCGATCGATCCCGCTCGATCGACCTGCTCAACAAAACCTCGATCGGCACTTTCAGCCAAATTGCCCAATCTAGCTCCTGCGCCAACTCCTCTAATAAAAAATCCAATTCCTCAGCCTGAAACGCCGTTCGCGGATATCCCTCCAACAGCCAGCCATTAAATACATCCCACAGCAGCAACCGCCGACCGATAAATTGAATCAAAATTTCATCGGGAACTAGCTCCCCTTTTTCCACATAAGGCACCGCCAATTTGCCCAAGTCTGTTTCACCTGCGATTTCCGCGCGGAGAATGTCCCCTACTGCAAGCAAAGGAATGCTCAAATTGCTGCACAATTGCTGTGCCTGAGTTCCCTTTCCCGCTCCTGGCCCTCCCAGAATCACCAATCTCACAGTACCTGCTCCTAGTGCCGCGACATTCAAATTTTACGCGATGTGTGTACCTTTTCTTGACACTCCTGGACGCAGCAAGACTCTCATCAGCTTGGTTTTTCACCTTATAACTGTATAACTGTCTCGCTCCCGGGCGGATTTTGGTAAAAAAAACCGATTTGTGCGTCAGTGGTAATTGAGTTCAAAAATCCCACAAACGACTGCGAATGCCACTGCCACTAGCTTTTGACAACTTGTATATCTAGCGTTCGATCTGATGCGCACTCGGCCCCGTACACTATATATTGTTAAGCAGGCTCCATCCCTGTCAAGGTCAGAGCCGCCATCCAGACTAAGTTGCTGATTAGATATTGCCCTATGGTTGCCCAGTTACAAACCCCTAAACTCAATTTAACCCACAGCTTGCCCTACACTGTTGAAGGGCTGGTGCAAGTCTTTACAGGCCCGCACCGCTGCTTTTTTACCAGTGTCATGGCTCAGGCGCTCCGAATTGCAGGACAGGGGGCTCCGGTGCTGGCGGTGCAGTTCCTCAAAGGAGGAATTAATCAAGGACACCAGCATCCAATGCGGCTGGGGCAAAACTTAGATTGGGTGCGGTGCGATTTGCCACGCTGCATTGATAATGCCGATTTAGATGAGCTGGAGACGCGATCGATTCAACAATTGTGGCAGTACGTTCAAAATGCGGTGCGCGAAGGCCGTTATGCGCTAGTTATTCTTGATGAATTGAGTTTAGCTGTTAATTTGGGCTTGATTCCCGAAGCAGAAGTGCTGGGATTGATTGACAGCAAGCCGCATCATTTGGATATGATTTTTACCGGACCATCCATGCCCCAAAGAATTTTGGATGTTGCCGACCAAATTACTGAAATTCGGCGCAGTTAAGGACAATAATTTAGTTTGCGATCGCCCTTTTAGCGGTCGCATTTTTTATTTATAAAAACAGGCGATCGCTTAGCTCAAAGAGCGATCGCACGCCGATCAATTTAGCAACAACATTACGCTTGAACTACCGGATCGAACACAACAGTCAATCGATCCGCCGGAACCATCCGCTTGAGAATTTTCAAGTGACCGTCTGCATCAGACCAACTGCGAAACTCACCCACAACAACCTTTTCGACATTCGGAAGCGAGCGAACTACAGTCCACGGCTTGAGACGTTTTTCTTGCAACATAATAGATATATCTCCTTGGTAAAGTGGAGCCAAAGCCAGTCCCCATGCTTTGCCATGGCCGAGGACTGGCTTTTGACTTTGTAAACTTGCCCTTCTCTAAGAACATAGCACAAAAAAAATAGTTTGTGATTATATCTTATTTGCCGCTTTTTTTATACCTAATTTCTACATAACCTATGATTAAACTCAAAACTTGTTAACTCTTTAATTCGCACCTCAAAACTATTTAATGACTAACACTTCGACTTGGGTTGGGGTGCAGCGTGACTAATAAATTCTGCCTTCTGCCTTCTACCTTCCTTCTACAAATCCCGCCGCGACAGCAGAAACCAGACCCCACCCAAACCCAAAACACCGCATAAAACCCCGCCTTCCCACCCAAAAACAGTCCCCCCCGGCAAGTGTCCAGGCTTGGCCTTAGAAGTAAAATTCAGCTCCGAATAGTATACCCACTGGCTGTTAACCCGCCAACCCACTCGATCGCCAAACTTCTGCCAAACTTTAGCATCATAAACACCAGCCCTTCCCCCCGACTTTACCCACAAACCCTTTTGCACAGAAAAACCGAACCTGCGGTGACTGTACCGCACCCAAAGTTGGTCGATAGTCTGCAAATCCTTAGCTGGAAACTTCCTAATATCTTCCTCCGTCAAATAACCCCTTGAAATTTGCTGCATCACCTCCAGCATTTTTCCAGAAGTTTCCTCATCAGCACCGCGCCAATTTTTAGCAGCCAGCAGCCTTTCCAACTGAGAATAATCAATCCCTTTTTCCGACCATAAATTTATAGAAACTAGCGGAATCTGAGTCACAGGTTGACTGGGCATATAAGGACTAAGAACAGTTGCCTGCTGCAACTTTTTTGGTGCTGGGACAACAACACGAGGTTTTAAAGCCTCCAAAACTTCCACAGCAGACTTGTAGCGGTCTTTAACATATTCCTGAATCAACTTATCCAAAACCTGACCTAAATCCTGGCTAATTTTTGTTCCTTTCGGCAAAGCGTCCCTCCAAAGCCAGCGGCCTTCAAGCGGGTCGTAAAGGTTATCGTGAATGTCCCCGTAGATATCCAGATAAGGCATAACGGAAGTCAGCAAGCGAATGCAAGTCACCCCCAAACTGTAAAGGTCGCTAGCAGGAACAGCCCTACCGTGACGCTGTTCAAGAGCCGCGTAGCCGGGAGTTCCCAACTTAGTTCCTGTTTTTGTTGGGGCAGCAGCTACTACCTGTTTGGAAACTCCAAAATCTATCAGCACCAACTTGCGATCCCGAGATCTGCGGATCACGTTCTCAGGCTTAATATCGCGGTGAATTACATTTCTGTCATGAATAAACTTCAACAAAGGCAACAAATCTAAAAGCAGTTCCCTAGTTTTGATTTCGCTATAAGCACCGTATTTTTCTAACTCATCTTTTAAATTATTTCCGTCAATAAATTCTTGCACTAAATACAATCGCCCATCTTCCTGAAAATAAGATATTAACTGAGGAATTTGCGGGTGTTTCAGTTCGTAAAGCCGCCTTGCCTCTTGTTCAAACAGTCGAACATACTTTTTAAAATGACCCGGTTTCCGCTGAAATTCTTGAGGGGGCGACAACTGTTTGATCACGCACAATTCCTCAAATTTTCCATGATTAACAGCTCGAAAAGTCCTGCCAAATCCTCCGTCGCGCAGCGGCTCAGTTGCTGCATAAAGGTCTTTTAGCAGCAGCTTTGAACCGCAATTAAGACAATACTTTGTGCCTGGTGGGTTCTGACGCTTGTCTCTTGGGCAATCGAGATTAAGGCAGTATGTCATATATTAAAAAAATGCGAACAAAATTATAGTCAGGGTTTCATATTATTCAAGAGTCCGATCGCGAGCTGGTTGTTGTTGAGGCGAGACCCCGAACCTTACGGAGGCGGCAGCCACCCTCGCCGTCTGAGAAGGCGCTCTCGCCAGACTGCCCCTGAGCAAGTATAACTCTCTTGAGGGTTTGAACTCAAACTCGAAGTCCAAATCTAACCTTAAACTTCGATAGGTGCAATACATTTGATTTAGCGGTCAAATAGCCAGGAGATTAAACAGAAATAGTAATTTATTCTCCGCCTAGTTAGCTTTGCAACGCCGAAAAAAACTTAGGATTCCACCTGAGATATAATTTTATTGCTACACAGAAGCAGACTAACCGGAGCTGCTGCTTCCGTCAAGTGCAATCGACCTTAATATTTTGCCAGTAAAAAAATACCCGATCCCGCCCAATCAACAATCCAAAATTCCCCAACAAACTCACGTTAAAATAGATACTAGCTGGCTCGATCGCAATCCGAGCCAGACAGAAAATTATCCCGTTGTTTCCTGTTTCCTTTCTTCAGCTATTATCAGTTACATTTATTTCGCTCTGTCAACTTAATTAGGAACTACCAGTGACACCAAAACTACAGCCATCTCCAACTTCCAAATCCCGCAAAGAATCACCAAAAGTACCGTGGTTCGAGCGGTTCATGGCACTGGTCGCCCTAGGAAATCTAAGCCTAGTATTATTTGACATAAGTTATGTCCCCTGGCGAGATTTCTACTTCCGGCAACTCCCAGTTATCACCCAAGTATACGACTCATTTAAAGGAATTAAACCCCACCGAGACACCCAGAAATATCTAGAAACCTTAGAAGAATTAAAAAGTCAAGTAGTGCAAACAGGCTTGCCCTCTCCCCAAGTAGCAGCCAAATTGCAGGAAATAAACAATCTGAGCGCGAAAATGATCGACGAAGATCCATTTCGAGTAGCATCAAAAAGCGGCACCCTAGAAAAAATTAAAGACCGGATGCGCGATCGCGCTCCGAATCCCCAAGACTCCGCCAAACAATCATTCCAAACATTTTGGAGCCAAGAGTATTTAAACAAACAAGGCTGGCAACAAGAAATCAAATGGTTTGACACCAAAATCAAGCCATTAATCGCCACCAACTATTACCGCGAGATCGGAGACAACGGCGAATTTACCGACAATTTCTGGCAAATAGACCTGCCATTTATTGCCATATTCGCGATCGAATTTCTAGCCCGCACCTACTTCATCAGCCGCCGCCACCCCAGCGTTACTTGGCGAGCAGCCATGCTCTGGCGGTGGTACGACATCTTCCTGTTCCTACCGTTCTGGCGCCTGTTGCGAGTATTGCCCGTCACAATTCGCATGCACCAAGCCAAAATCCCGGATCTCCAACCCATACGCACCCAAATCAGCCGAGGTTTCGTCGCCAACTTCGCCCAAGAATTGACCGAAGTAGTAGTAATTCAACTCATCAACCAGATGCAACAATCAATTACCACAGGCGAACTAGCCCGTCAACTATTTCAATCCCAAAAACAGCGCTATCTAGACATAAACAATATCAATGAAATAGAAGCGATCGCCACGCATCTAGTCCAAGTAACCGTCTACAAAGTCCTCCCCCAACTCCAGCCCGACCTAGAAGCCCTCCTGCGGTACAATATAGAACTATTTCTCAAACAATCCCCCCTTTATCAAGGATGGAAGCAAGTACCCGGACTGGGAAACCTGCCCGCACAGCTAGCAGAGCAATTAGTTGCAGAACTATCCAAATTAGTCACACTCGGCCCGCAAGATGCCTACGAAGCCTTCAAAATCGCCAGTGAAGACCCCATCGGCACCAAACTCTCAAGCCAGCTAGTTCAACATTTTGGGCAAGCTTTGGGAGCCGAACTGCAACAGCAGCAAACCTGGCAAGAAATACAACTGCTGCTGTGCGACTTCCTAGAAGAGTTCAAAATCAACTACATTCAGCGGTTGAGCGAAGAAGACTTCGAGAAAATTTTAGAACAAGCCAAAGAACTGCAACGAATAGCCCCGCGTTAAGCTAACCGATATAGAAGGAAGTTCGGCAACTGATTTAACGGATGGATTTTCAGGTTCGAGGTTCGAGGGAAGTTCGCTAACGAAGCAGTGTAGGGGATTTAACTGATTTATGTAATGAATTTAACCGATGGATGTTGAGGGAAGAAGGAATATTTTCCCAACTTTCCTCCTCTGTTCAACTCCCCCACTCCCCCAGTCACCTCTTCAGACACTCCCCCCGGCGCGATCGGTTTGTCAGTGGGCGGGCGATCGAGCTAAACTGAGAAATGAGGCCTGCCTTCGATCGGAGGGAGTCCTCAAACTTCTTGGAAGAAAGTGTTTTACCTAGGAGTGGGTCAAGCCCACTTTTTTTGTTGCATTAGTCGCAGGAAAAGAACTCAGGGCGTCAGACTTGCAAGTTGAGGACTGCTCTAGTAGGGGTAATCCCCCCGTGATAGCCCCGGCAGGGATGTTGCGTAAAGTCCCAAAGTTGAAGACAAAAGTCGCAGCGACCCAATAAAACCACCTCAAAGCCAAGCAATCTCAACACCAAATTTTTCCATGCCCGTGTCCGAGTTCAGGAGTTTTAACTTAAGTATTCGATATGACTCATCCTCTAATCCCACAAATCATTGACTTAGCTACCCCCGTTGCGGAAACACTGGGATTGGAAGTAGTGGGAGCAGTGTTTCACACCAACCAAAGTCCTCCCGTCTTGCGGGTAGATATTCGCAACCTCCAGCAAGACACCGGTTTAGCCGACTGCGAGCGGATGAGTACAGCCCTCGAAGCCGAGTTAGACGCATCCGAAATCATACCCGACGCCTACGTGCTAGAGATTTCTAGTCCCGGCATATCCCGATTGCTCAGCAGCGATCGAGAATTCATTACCTTTAAAGGTTTCCCCGTGACAGTCAAAGCCACCGAACCTGACTCGCGAATCAAAGAGTGGAAAGGACTGCTCGTGGGCCGGGATGAAACAGCGGTTTATCTCAATCAAAAAGGGCGACAGGTTAAAATTCCCCGCCCTCAGATTGTCAAAGTTGAACTAGACGAAGGCAAAGAGAGGTAAAGGGAAGTTTTGAATTTTGAGTGCGTGAGTTGGGAATTATAAAAACTATAACTACGGGTTAAAGTGAAACAAAAACAGGTGATAACGCCTATTTAACCCAATTGAATTCTGTAACTAATTCCTCATCACTCATGACTTACCCTCGGCAATTACGAATTACCAGTTACTTATTACCCAAGCAAAAAAGGAGTGTTTTATATGTCAATGGTTCCCCTACCCGGACTAAAAGAAATGGTCGAAGGTATTAGCAAAGAGCGAAATTTACCCAAACACGCCGTCCAAGCAGCCTTGCGTGAAGCCCTGCTCAAAGGATACGAACGCTACCGCCGCACCCAAAAACTCGATCACTTCAGCGAAGAATACTTCGACAATTTTGATGTAGAACTCGACGCAGAACAAGAAGGTTTCCGCGTTTTAGCCAACAAAACTATTGTCGAAGAAGTCGCCAATCCCGATCACGAAATCTCACTTTCCGAAGTGCAAGAAGTAGCCACCGAAGCTCAGCCTGGGAGCATCGTGCTCGTAGACGTAACACCAAATCAAAAAGAATTTGGTCGCATGGCCGCCATCCAGACCAAACAAGTCCTGGCTCAAAAACTGCGCGACCAACAGCGCAAAATGATTCAAGAAGAATTTAAAGATTTAGAAGAAACCGTTCTTCAAGCAAGAGTGCTCAGGTTTGAGAGGCAGTCGGTAATTTTAGCAGTCACCAGCAGTTTCGGTCAGCCAGAAGTAGATGCCGAACTCCCGAAGCGCGAACAGTTGCCCAACGACAATTACCGCGCCAACGCTACATTCAAGGTTTATCTCAAAAAAGTAGGCGAAGGTTCTACTAGAGGGCCGCAGTTACTTGTTTCTAGAGCCGACGCAGGTTTGGTGGTTTACCTGTTTGCTAACGAAGTACCAGAAATAGAAGATGGGGTGGTGAGGATTGTCGCCGTAGCCAGGGAGGCAAATCCGCCCTCCCGGCACGTCGGCCCCCGGACTAAAATAGCAGTTGATACTCTCGATCGCGACGTAGACCCCGTAGGAGCCTGCATTGGAGCGCGGGGATCGCGGATTCAGGTAGTAGTCAACGAATTGCGGGGCGAAAAAATAGACGTGATCCGCTGGTCTCCAGACCCGGCAACCTATATTGCCAACGCTCTAAGTCCCGCTAGAGTAGACGAAGTGCGTTTAGTTGCTCCAGAAGGCAGGAGAGCTCACATTTTGGTCGCTGAAGACCAACTGAGTCTTGCCATTGGCAAAGAAGGTCAGAACGTCCGCCTCGCAGCCCGCCTCACCGGTTGGAAAATCGATATCAAAGATATTGCTAAGTACGATCGCGCCGCCGAAGACACCAAACTGGCAGCAGAAGCAACCAGGCTCGAAGAACTAGCAGGCGACTACGACGCAGACGAAGCATCAGACTTCGACGGCGACGAGGAAACCGCAGAATTTGAGGAAGAGGAGGCAGCCGCCACCGAGGAAACCGAAGCCACAGTCTAACAACAGCGACATTCACACGATTTTCCCGATCGGGAGACAATGAGGAGTTGTCCCCTACTCCCCCCCTCTCCCCCTACTCCGATGAAACCGAACTACCGGTGCTGTGCAAGTTGTAGAAAAATAGCTCCTAAGGAAGCTTTTTGGCGAGTTGTCAGGCTCTATCCTTCTCATCAGGTACAATTAGATCGCGGCCTCGGTCGTTCCGCTTACCTTTGTCCGGAAGCAGAATGCCTCAAAGCAGCTCAGAAAAAAAATCGACTTGGGCGATCGCTCAAAGCACCTGTGTCTGACGAACTGTACCAAACACTTTGGCAGCGTTTAGCCACATCTGACTGTACATCTTACTCGGACCGGGCCGGACGAAAAACCGACAAGAGTTCGGCATCGACTGTATAAACCCTCTTGGCAGCCCTACCAGTAATTACCGGTAGCGCCAGCTATAAAACCCCAATCCGATCTGCCCACCAGTCTGGAAAGATTTGTGTCAGATTAGATAAGGGTAGGGTACTAGCAGAGGTATCCTCAAGGTGGAAAGGTAAACTTTGAAGCTTGATTTGTGGCTGTTGCCAAAATTCAGACTTTAGAGTTCCAAGTTCCAAAAAAGACTTGAGAATTCTCCAACCGCAGACTTCAGCAAGTTGCATCTATTAGATAAAATTGCTGAGCGAGTACCAAAACCCCGATTCCTGACACTGAATCAATCACAGCGAATGATGTCGTCATTAGAACAAAAAATCAAAATGTAAAAACTGGTTGGCACAAAAGAGGGCAGAGTGGATGAACAACGGCAAAGTAAGAATTTACGAATTATCACGGGAACTAAATTTGGATAATAAAGACATCTTGGCAGTTTGCGAGCGGCTCAATATTTCAGTCAAGAGCCACAGCAGCACAATTACAGAATCCGAAGCAGAACGCATTCGCAAAACAGCGGAAAAATACGTAGCCAGCAGCCACTCTTCCCCCGGCAAGCCAGCTCCCCCCGAAAGAGCAGCAGCGCCATCTAGAGAATCTGGCCCTCACCCTAACGACCAACAAAAAAAGCAGCAAATTTTAGAAATACGCAGTCCAAAAGTACGGCAGGCTGGTGCTTCCTCCCAGCCTGCGGGCAACGAGGAGAAAAAAGACCAGTCTGCTGCAGCAGCAGCAGCAACCGTGGCAACTCCTCCCAAATCGCCCGCAGCTCAACAACTCCAGCCTCCCGCTAAACCAAATATCAATCGACCTGTACTGTCGAAGCCAAATGTGGCTGTCTCGGCTGCTCCGTCAGAAACAGTCTCGGAAACAGGTTCGGAAACTGTAGGTGCGATCGCCCCGGAAACCACCGCCCAGGCTCAGATACCTGTGGCACCTCAACCGCCGTCGGAAAAGGCTCCGGAACGCACCCAGCGCCAGCAGGTCCCCCCCCCCGGGCCGTCGCCAAAACTCACGTCGCCGCCAGTCAGACCGGCGTCCGAGTCGGCTAACCGCACCCCACAAAATCTGGGAAACAAGCCGGTACTCAAACTTGCCAAAACCGAGCAAGAGCAATCACAACAGGCAGAAACTCTGGAAGCTCCGGCTAAACCGAGTCGCCCCAGCAGACCCGCACCGGGAGCTACCGAATCTCGCGACGCGCAAAGACCGCGCCGAGAAGGCGCTGGCGGCCCAGTAAAAACTCCACTTGCCGATCGACCCCAGCCCGGCGGCCCGCGCCGGAGCCTTGCCCCCGCAACGTCAGCTACCGGGCTGCGCAGCCGGGGCGGTGACACCGGAGCCGCAGGCGATGACACTGATGACCATGAAGAAGATAATACGCCGTTGCTCGAGATTCCTCTCCTGAGCAGGCCAACTCTCCCTCGTCCTGCCAAAAAGACATCGGTCATTTGGGAAGAAGATGATGACGAAAACTCAGATGCTGCCAAAGCTGCCAAGGCAGTTAAGGCAAAACGTTCTCGCCTCAAACCCATAGACGAGGATGACGATGAGTTAGAAAACGGCTTGGATCTGCCAGCACCAGTCACGGTCAGCCTGTCCCTAGCCCGCCCTGCTAAAGCGAAGGGACAAGCAGCACCCAAGTCAACACCAACTCCGGGCGCACCCGGAAGCAGCGGAAAAAATAAGAGACCGGGCCCTTCTCACGATAAGAGTTCTTCTTCAGGTTCCAGCGGGGGACGCGGCAACCGGGGCAAAACAGCCGAAGCTAAGGTAGAACGTCCAGAAAAACTGCTGCTGAGCAGGCCAATGACCGTTCAAGAACTAGCAGTTACTCTGGCTGTTCCCGAAACCGAAATTATTAAGCGGCTGTTTTCTAAAGGCATTGCGGTCAACATTACCGAAACCCTGGACATTCCAGCGGTGAGAATGGTAGCCGAAGAAATGGGCGTAGAGGTAGAAACCCCAGAAAAAGCAGCCCCAGCACTCAAGGTGATCGAGATGCTGGACGCAGCCGATTTGGAATACCTCGAACGCCGTCCGCCAGTGGTAACGATTATGGGACACGTGGATCACGGCAAAACTACCTTGCTTGACTCGATCCGCAAAACAAAGGTGGCTCAAGGAGAAGCTGGGGGGATTACCCAGCACATCGGGGCTTACCACGTGGATGTGGAACACGAAGGCAAGAGCCAGCAGGTGGTATTTTTGGATACGCCGGGACACGAAGCGTTTACAGCGATGCGGGCTCGGGGAACTCGGGTTACGGACATCGCTATCTTGGTGGTGGCGGCGGACGACGGGGTGCGACCTCAGACAATTGAAGCTATCAGCCACGCGAAAGCCGCGAAAGTTCCAATTGTCGTTGCTATCAATAAAGTAGACAAGGAGGGCGCTCAGCCGGAACGGGTGAAGCAAGAGCTGACTGAGTACGGCTTGGTAGCAGATGACTGGGGCGGTGATATCACGATGGTTCCAGTCAGCGCTATCCGAGGCGAAAACCTGGATACGCTGTTGGAAATGATTCTGACAGTCGCGGAAATGGAAGACCTCAACGCCAACCCGAACCGACCGGCTAAGGGTACGGTGATTGAAGCTCACCTCGACAAGGCAAGGGGGCCTGTGGCAACTCTGCTGGTGCAGAACGGTACTTTGCGAGTGGGCGATATTGTGGTCGCAGGCTCGGCTTTGGGCAAGGTTCGGGCAATGATCGACGACCGGGGCGATCGCGTAGATCGAGCAACTCCATCCTTCGCGGTGGAAGTGCTGGGGCTGCGGGAAGTTCCTCGCGCGGGAGACGAGTTTGATGTCTTCGGAAACGAAAAAGAAGCAGCGGCGATCGCTTCTGGAAGAGCTACATTCCAACGAGATTCGCGCCTCCTGCAAGGCGGCCGGATCAGCCTCAGCGGCTTCTCTCAACAAGCAAAAGAAGGCGTTCTCAAGGAACTAAACTTGATCTTGAAGGCAGATGTTCAAGGCTCGCTCGAAGCAATTGTCGGCGCTCTGACTCAACTTCCTCAAAAAGAAGTTCAACTCAGACTGCTGCTATCTGCTCCTGGGGAAATCACAGAAACGGATATTGACCTCGCCGCAGCCAGCAATGCTGTGATTATCGGGTTCAATACTACTCTCGCCAGCGGCGCTCGCCAAGCGGCCGACCAAGCGGGCGTAGACGTGCGGGAATACAGCATCATCTACAACCTCTTGGATGACATTCAAGGGGCGATGGAAGGCTTGCTGGAACCCGAACTGGTCGAAGAACCTCTCGGAAGCGTGGAAGTGCGCGCTGTCTTCGCGATCGGTCGCGGGGCTGTGGCTGGATGTATGGTACTCTCTGGTAAAGTCATCCGTAACTGCAAGGTGCGGGTGCGCCGTAGCAACAATGTCGTTTACGAAGGCGTCCTCGACTCCCTGAAACGGATGAAGGAAGATGCCAAGGAAGTTAATGCTGGCTTTGAATGCGGTATTTCCTTGAGCGGGTTTAGCGACTGGGCGGAGGGCGATATTATTGAAGCCTACCGGATGGTTACTAAGCGCCGGACTCTATCTCAATAGTTTTGAGCTTTGAGTGTTGAGGTGGAAGAGAAGTTTTGAGCAAAGGCAATTAAATTGCCTCTACCTCCCAACTATTCTCTTCACTCAATACTCAAAAAGTCATCACTCGCAACTTTGGTTTTTAACTTAAAATTCACGCATTCACGCATTCAAATAGGACTTACGGAAAGAAACCCGGTTTCTTCCTATAAGTCCTCGGTTTGACAGCTAGATATGTACTCCTCGCACCGGGTTTCTGGGTCAAGAGTGCGTCCGAGACTCTCAAAACTAAAAATTCAAAAATCAAAACTCATAACTATTTAAAGTGCGTTTTAAAGTGCGTTCTTTTTGGTCAGATCCTTTCTTGTGGATTCACCTTTCTGGGGCGGCTGCACTGCCGATTTTCCTGGGACTGTGCTTGCTGGGACTTGCAGTGGGTTCTCCCCTGCTTCCTGTTTGGTTAGAAATGTTTTTAGTAGCTGCAGCAGGTATTGTTCCTGTGCTGTGGATGCAGTGGTTCCGCCCTTTTTACATTTTTAGTATTTTAGTTGTGGCGGTCAAACCGCAGAATTTAACTAATGCGCAGCACCGGATTCTGACTCGCTTTAAAACTAAATTAAATCAAGGACTAGCTCTTTTTGTCGCTCTTTTACTGGCAGTAATTTTGTGGCAGCTATACCGATTCGCTCCCCTCGCTGCTTCGGTGGCTCCCTTTCCTCCTTCCTGGCGGTGGGCTGGATTGTTTTTGGCAGCTTCTGCTTTTTTAGCTAGCAATTTGTTTTTGCAGGTGTCTGCTAGTGTCATGGCTGTTTTGCTGACCCCGGAATCGGAATTTGCAGCCACAAAGCCTCATATTTTAGAAAAAATTCGGCAGGATTTTACGATCGCGGGCTGGCAAGTCGATCGACTTTTGCCGGCTTTCGCCGTCGAGACAACTGCCGCGGTGACTCCACCCCCAGAGTCAATTGAACCAGCATCCGGCATAGAGAATTCGTCAGCCTGCAGTATTGTCAACCAAAAAACTGCTGACACCAACGGCGTTACATCCCTACCCGAACAGTCCAGCGAAAAAAAGTGAAATAAAAAATTAAGATGCGTAGAATTGTAGTTTAAGCTACCTTCATTTGGACAGATTTATGCTCTTAAAAAATAGGTAATGCCAGTCCTCTGATTGAGATTATTAATAGTCTTAATATTTAATTTTTAATCGCAGGCTGTGGATATTTTATATGGGCTATTTGGAGAGAAGAATCTATAATAGAGAGTGTCAAAGTAAGCTTTCAATCCTTACAGGGGATTAAAACAGAGGTATAACAATATGGCGAATTATCTACCGCTCGCACAAGAACCTAACGCCGCAGAGCCGATCGAGCTGTGCGCAGATTCTGAAATCTGGGGCAGTCTCAAATCCGCGATCGGCGCAAGTTCAGGATTTCAACGCTGGCAGCTAGAACTGAATTTTGAGCGTCAACAGGAAAATGCCACCATCGATCAGCAGGTTCGCTCTTATCTGCGGGAAACTTTAGAAACTTTGGCTTACTGAATGCCCTAAAACCAAATATTGTAACGGTTTGTGAATTTTACAGGCAAATTCTGCTGGCATCCCCTC
Organism: Microcoleus sp. F10-B2; assembly: GCF_036704965.1. Taxonomy (NCBI): domain Bacteria; kingdom Bacillati; phylum Cyanobacteriota; class Cyanophyceae; order Oscillatoriales; family Microcoleaceae; genus Microcoleus; species Microcoleus sp. F10-B2. The sequence continues at coordinate 15,416 of NZ_JAUBTB010000108.1, forward strand.
CAATATGGTACGTGAGTGCCGACAGTGAGTGCCGATCGCAACTTCGGACATCAAATTGCAGGGGACAGTATTTCTCGTTACTTAGTCGGGATTAATTCCCGCATTCTACTTGCAACACACTCTCAGAAAAATCAAGATAAAATTAGCTTGAAACCCCCATACAAAGCGGCTGCAGCCGCTATCTATTGACGTGACTGTGGCCGAAACTCTTTATAATAAGGCTGAAGCCAAATAAAATGAACAGTTTTAGAGTGGCAGTAAATCAAACCGTCCACATAAACCTGATTACAAATCTTTGGCACCGTAAGTCCTATGAGTACTTTACAATCAGAGTTGAGGAAAATGCGCTTAGTCATAGTTCAGTATGCCGGCGATTATGCAGAAGCCTTTCAGCGTTTAGCCAAAGGTGGAAGCGAAACATACTACGCTCAAAAGTATTCTGTTGATGCCGTTACCGAGATTGCAAAACGAGCCGAGTCAGTAACGGTTATGTGCTGCATGACACCAGAATTTAACGAGCAGGTTCTAGAAAACGGCGTGCGGACGATCGCTTGCGGATTTAGTTATCCAATTAATTCCCAAAAATTGATCGAGTTAATTGCCAAGCAAAATCCGACTCACTTAATCATGCGGACGATTCTTCCCGACGTTTTTAAGTGGGCCATTAAAAATAAAATTAGAACCATCGCCGTATTTGCAGAATCTATTGCCACAAATACTTGGCGCCAGAAATTCCGCAACTATTTCCTCGCTAAGTTGTTGAATAACAAGCAAATAGAATGGGTTGGGACTTACGGCATAACTTCATCTTTATTGTTCAACGAAATTGGAGTAAAACCCGATAAAATAATTCCTTGGGACTTCCTGATAGACAGCAATCCCGGTTCTCTTCCGCCGAAAGAAATCTCTGCTGGCATCAAAACTTTGAAACTATTTTACGCAGGCTTGTTAATACAAAGCAAGGGAGTTGGCGATATCCTAGAAGCCGTAGCAAAGTTAAGAGAGCGGAATATATCAGTTCACTTAAAAATGGCCGGTCAAGGCGAAGAAGAGTTTTTTGCCCAGCGAGTCGAACAGTTGCAAATTAAAGATTCCGTAGAATTTCTGGGAATCGTGCCAACTCAGACTTTAGAACCTTTAATGAGAGAATCAGATCTCGTTTTAGTTACTAGCCGGCCCGAATATCCCGAAGGTTTTCCCCTGACTATTCAGCACGCTTTACGGACTAGAACACCGATAGTAGCTTCGGATCACCCGATGTTTAAAACCCACTTGAAACACGGTATTAATTCGATGATTTTTGAGGCGGGGAGCTCTCAGGCTTTAGCAGAATGTATCGAAAAAGTGATTTCGGATTCAGCGCTTTACCACAATCTTTCTGTGGCTTCTCACTCAACCTGGCATGAGTTGCGCCTGCCTGTCAAATGGGCGGATTTGATCGATCGCTGGGTAGAGGATTCTCCGGAAAGCAAGCAGTGGTTATTTGAAAAACGGCTGGCTTCTGGAGCCTACAAATCAAGACAAAGTTAATAATTAGGTCAGCCTAATTAAACTTGAGTAGGACTTATATCTAGTCCTGTCATATAACCACCATCAGGCAAGTAGTGAGGACGAAGAGTCGTTTCTTAAAGATTTTACGAAATAAAGACTCTTCGTCAGTCCTCTCTTTTTTAGTTTTTATTTTGCCTGCATTTTTTGCCGAATCTGCTCTCCGCGTCTAGCAGCAACTTGCGGCCAAGTCAACTCCAAAGCTCGCTGGCGGGCGGAGGCTCCCATCTTAGCCCGCAAATCAGGAGAATTAGATAGTTTTCGCAGTCCTTCCACCCAGGCGTCAGTATCGTAGGGAGGAAGAATTATGCCGTCAATGCCATCACGCACAACACCGCCTCCTCCCATCGGTGAAGCGAGAATCGGCAAACCATGACCCATTGCTTCATAGATAACGAGTGCGCTACCTTCCTCCAGACTGGGAAAGGCAAAAAAGTCAGCTTGGCGATAGGCAGAACTGTAGTCCAAGGCATAATCAAAGTGAACTACATCAGGACGATTCAGCAAATGGCTGCAAGTTTGAGCGATCGCCGGTTCGAGTTTGCCAAAAATTGTCAGTTTTCCCTTAATCCCTGCTCGCTCCCAAGCCTGCAAAAGCAGGTGAGTCCCTTTGCGGACGCAGGCAAAACCTAAGAAAAGGATGTTAACTTCCTCTGACGGCGGTTTTTGGGATTGATAATTCGGGAAACGCTCTGGCGACCAACCTTCTGTCGTTAAAAGCAGTTTCTCTTCAGGCACTCCGGCTTCTTGAAACGATTTTACTACTGCCGGACTGGGACAAAACAGAAAGTCAACTACCTTGAGTTTTTGCTCTTCGATCTGAATTGTTTCTGAGGTAATTTGGTGTTGAGGTTGCAATTCCAAGCGAGAGTAAGCATCGTCAAGGATACTCTTAGCTTGCCTTTGACAAGTATTAACTCGCTCCCAAAAAATCGGCTTGCTCTGCTTGTTAACGCTTTTTACAGTATCTAATGAGAGACCGGGCCACAAGTAGGCCGCATCAAAATTTTTGAGATCTTTGAGAAAACGCTTCTCTGTCTTAATTTTGGGAAGACTGGGACTGCGGTAATAAAGTTTTTTCAGAAATGACGGAATTGCTTCAACTATATTGGAGTCGCGGCACGAGCGATCGCAACTCGGGACAACCATGCGAGCCTTCAGCTCAGGGTGTTGCCATTCTTTGCACACTGAAAAAAATACGTGGCTGATGGCTCGGTCATTGCAATGGATTGGAAATAAAGCACTCAGTTTTAACATAGCGTTAATCTTCCGTTAACTAGAGTTTTTTTGCTTTTTTGCTTTTATCTAAACATTGAGATCGGACATGGCTCCTCGGTTTGCCGAGAGTCTCATTTTATTTAAAAGGAGATTTTGTAACCTGAAAGTGATTGTACTCTGAAAGGATAACACTTAAGTGAAATCACTGACAAGGCCCTAAAAAATAATTATATATTTTCGTTATAAATCCTTAAAAAGTAGCATCTAAAACGAACTAATTTTTTTTACTATGTTTAGTTTCCTACTAAATACAAGTTTTTAACCATTTGTTAAAACTAGAAGCTTAAAATTCCTGCTACACATACTCCACCCAGGGATATTACGGACTAAAATAACTGACGGAAAGCAATAGGGTTACAGCCCCCCCGCGGTCGTGGATCGGATCTCACTCCAGGGGGGTCAATCGATTTTAGATTTTAGATTTTAGATTTTCGATTGACTTGCGCGAGATAAATGCGGGGGACGCAAGGATTTTCGATTTTCGATTTGGGATCGATCCCACTGATCGATCGCGTGGCGGGTACCACCTTTGAAATTAGTGGTGACAAATATATAGCAGTTCTCAATCTTGATGAGGTATGCCCACGGAGGCCACGGAGGCCACGGAGGCCACGGAGGCCACGGAGGCCGCTTATCGAGCATGCACCTCATGTTACCGAGAAAGGCTATAGCTAGGAATCATGCCACTCGCCTGGTTGGCGCCGGCTCGACCCCGTTGATAAAAGTAACGCTGATTACGATACGAGTTAAATTCATTAACTTTTCTACAGGTGAGTATATTTATTTAGCAGTTCTGTATTTAGTATGCTAAATATCATAGGAAACTCCCAAAAAAGCAAAGCTCGCATTGAAAAATCATGAAAATTTCTAAACCAAAATCCACTGCTTGTAGGAAATTTAATTTATTATTAATTCCCCGAACACTTAGCCGAATTATTTATTAATAATAATTAACCCTGACTAATCTAGTTTGCGTCTTCAGGTTTTTTTTAGATATCCGCTCGCATTTGACTCGCGAAAATTTCGGTTAAATTCTATTCTAGCTTGCGATCCATCGCACCAAGTTTGGAGAAGTCTAATAAATACTCTAGCTCTTAAAACGATCTAAAAAGTCGATTGGCAATACATTTTTTGCTCGAAGGCTACACCCATGCACTTAAGTTGTACTCTCGGCTATATTCTGGTGGAAACAATTAATCATCAATAAAATTTATGCAATTATGTTTCATTTGTTTGGTGAGGCAATCTTCTGTTATTTGAAAAAAACATTATTAATAACGAGCGCTATTTTCGCTTTTTTTAGTAAAATTTAATGCGTAATTACCTGCGTCTACCTTGATAGAGCAGATATTAAGCTTTCAACAATAATTCGTATAACTAAAAATCAAACTCAAATTAAAAATAATATATTTTTAATTTCATCTTTTAGATATTCCATTAAATTTAATATAGTTTATTTCTGTTTTTTGTGATTGTTATCGTTTTTTACATTGTTTTTTTCTCATTGTGAGTCTTAAAATAAATACAGTCTAGTCCCAAAACCATACCCGCAAAGATTTAGAGATTTTTTTATCTTGAATACTTATTATTTTTTATGTAAATGCAGTTCTTTTTTCGCGAGTTCTATTGGACTCCAAGCTCTGCTAAAAGTTTAGCATACACAACCAATAACTCAAGTTTTTTGTAAATTTTTGCTAACAATCTAGCACTCTTTAAGTTAGAAGCGTTAGAACAATATCGTGATACAGAATTAAAGCTAGAGTGATTCTAGGTAGACTGATTCTAGGTAGACTGATTCTAGGTAAGCGCCATCTCAAGAATGTTCTAACTGCGCAAATGTGGTCTGTGAAAAAAATATCAAAACGTACTCATGTTTGTGAGTGTGGATATATTTTAGATCGAGATCGCAAGGTCGCGAAGAATATCCTGAGTCGGAGATTAATTACCGTCGGGCTTACGGGAAATAGGGGGTGAAGCCCTACACGCTTGTGGAGAGCTGACCGCTACTAATGTTAAAGCAATTCGCTTATCGGCAAGTCGGCTCTATGAATCAATAATCCTGGTGCTTTTAGGCCGGGGAGTGTCAATAAATAGGTTGCTGAAGTCAGTAATTGCAACGATGAATTTCAGAGGAGCGGGGGATTTATCTCATCAGAGTTTTTACTGATACAACTCTTCAGTATCAAGGTAAAAATTTCTTGTCAAGGCTTGTATTAATTGAGCTTGGCAATTTTAACATCGGAGAGTTATTCACAGCCATTTTTTAGCCTGCAAATTCACATCTAATGTACTGAAATTTTTCAGGGGCAAATATCATGGCAAATTTATTCGGAAACAATCTTGCTAACAACCTTACTGGAGGTGTAGCAGCGGACAATATTTTTGGCGCTGGTGGAAATGACATCCTCAATGGGGGTGGTGGTAACGACAATATCTATGGCGATTCTGGAAATGACTTGCTAACTGGTGGCGCGGGTCTAGATTTCATGTACGGTGGGGAAGGCGACGACACCTTGAATGCAACTGGAGAGGGTAATGACAACCTCTTCGGTGGAATTGGTAACGACGTTTACATCGTCAACAGGACTACCGACAATCTGGTTGAGGATGTCAATCAGGGCATTGATATTGTCCAGTCTTCTGTCAGCTATACCCTGGATGCTAACGTGGAAAACCTAGTCCTCACCGGAGCTGCCAATATCAACGGTACGGGTAACAACCTCAACAACCAAATCACGGGTAACAGCGGCAACAATACCCTCAATGGTTTAGGTGGCAATGACACTATTACTGGCGGTGCTGGCAGTGATACCTTAAATGGCGGTGCTGGCAGTGATGTCCTAATTGACGGAGGCGGTAATGACCGATTCCTCTTCAATACGGCTCTTCCTGCGGCTGGTGTAGATACAATCAATAACCTCTCGATTGGCATCGATAAAATTGTCCTGGACAAGACAGTTTTCGCAGCTCTCGAAACGGGTGCTGGTAATATTTTGCTGGCTGGAGACTTTTCGACAATCAATGTGGCTGCCGGATTAGAAGTCGGCGTTGCAGGAAACAGCTTGGATGAGATTGTTTATAACCGTCTGACTGGCAATTTGTTCTACAACCCAAACAATGCTGCGGCAGGTTTTGGAGCAGGTGGTGGTCAGTTTGCCACAATTGTGGGTTCTCCGGATAACCTCTCCAATACAGACTTCCTCGTGGTGGCGTAGTCACAAGCAGTGAAATACAAGCCCGGTTTCTTGAAGAAACTGGGTTTCCGAGCTTGGGTGTAAACGGAACGACCTCAAAAAAGAGCTTTTGAGGCCGATCGACTGCTGTGACAATATCGACTGCTGTGACAATATGTATCCGCTCAATAAATCGGGGTAACAGCAAAAAAGAAGGTTCACAATCATAGGCACAGCATGGTAGAATATAAAGC
>NZ_JAUBTB010000109.1:0-21324 GCF_036704965.1 Microcoleus sp. F10-B2
CATACGTGAATGCCACGTTTTCTATAGTTGTCTTTTTGTCAAGTACAATTTATACCAAATTAGATGAGCTTACCCTGGTTGTGGGCTGACTCCGACAGTGCAGCAGCAGGGGAAGTTGTAGAATTGAAAACAACAGTCCGGCGCTCTTGAAAAAGCTCAGCCACAGTAGAAAAACGAGCGATTCGCTCCTCAATAGATTTGTGTTCAGCCTTCAACAACTCAGCAGCTTAATTAGCCAATTCTTCAAAACTAGGGATTTCCATTTCCCTCTCACAAGAATAGTGATGAGTATCACCAGTCAGAGTATTTTCAACAGACAAAACCGAATTTTGCCGGCGCACCCGAAACACAGTCAATCCCTGATTTTGCAACTGATTGCAAAGATGATTTAACAAACCATCCGAAGAACAGACAAAAACTTGTCGCACATCCCGATATCGATATAAAATAGCAGCACCAAAAGCAATCATCTTACCATCAGCACTATTAGCACCGCCCGGAACGTGAATCAGTTCGTAACCGCGATCGTAAAGTTCAGCATCCAACTTGCTCGTACTCGGATTTTTCCAGTTAGCAAAAGCGATTTTAACTTGCAGGGGATAGTCGCACAAACCGGCTAAAAATTGTTCTGTATTAACCTTAAGTTTCAGATTTTCGGCATCCAACAGCAAAATTGCAATCCCCCCGGACTCTGTGGTGGTTGCAGGGGCGATTTCATTCGGGATAACTTCGCTTAACCGTGTTTCCGTGCATTTGCGACTTAAAGACTGCAGACCGGGAGACTCAAAAAATTGTTTGCGACAAGCTTTGCAAAGATACCGCTGGCGACCGTTGGGACGGCCGTTTTTACGAACTTGGTCAGATTCGCATCGAGGACATTTCATGTAACTATTATTGCAGCCTCCTCCCTAAGCGGTAAAAAATTACCTATCTTCTTTTTTGTCTTCCTTCGCGCCCTTTGCGTCTTCGCGGTTCATTAACCCTCTTCTGTCACTTTCGGCAAAAAATAATCGGGAAGGCTTATAGCATAAGACTTTTACCAAAAATCTTGATTTCAGCCATTCTGTTAGAAAATAAACGCTCAAATGCTCGCTATATCTACAGTTAAAAATTTGGCTCTTATTTTTATTTTCCAAGAGTGACAGAAGAGGGTTAAATAGATATCCCTTGAGCAGTTCAGAAGCCCCATAATAGTAAAAGAAACTTAACATTTATTTAAACACAATGGCTAGAGACTTGCGGGGATTCCTCAAACTACTCGAAGAACGGGGACAACTGCGCCGGATTAGCGCCTTAGTCGATTCCGACCTCGAAATTGCCGAAATTTCCAACCAAATGCTGCAAAAAGGCGGCCCTGGACTGCTGTTTGAAAACGTCAAAGGCGCCGAATTCCCCGTCGCAATCAACCTGTTGGGTACGGAACAGCGCGTTTGCTGGGCGATGAACATGGAAAAGCCTCACGAACTAGAAGAGCTCGGCAAAAAACTGGGAATGCTGCAACAGCCAAAACCGCCGAAAAAAATTTCGCAAGCCATAGAATTCGGCAAAGTGCTGTTTGACGTAGTGAAAGCCAAACCCGGCCGCGACTTTTTCCCAGCTTGTCAGCAAGTAGTATTTGAGGGAGAAGGGCTGGATTTAAACAAAATCCCGATGATTCGCCCCTATCCGGGAGATGCGGGCAAAATTATCACCCTCGGTTTAGTAATTACCAAAGATTGCGAAACGGGTACGCCGAATGTGGGGGTTTATCGGTTGCAGTTGCAGTCAAAAAATACGATGACTGTACACTGGTTATCGGTGCGGGGCGGGGCGCGGCACTTGCGGAAAGCGGCGCAGGCTGGTAAAAAATTGGAAGTTGCGATCGCCCTTGGAGTCGATCCGCTGATTATTCTCGCCGCAGCAACTCCAATTCCTGTAGATTTATCGGAATGGTTATTTGCCGGACTTTACGGCGGTTCCGGCGTGCAGTTGGCCAAGTGCAAAACAGTAGATTTGGAAGTACCGGCGGACTCGGAAATCGTGTTAGAAGGAACGATTACCCCCGGTGAAGTTCTCCCCGACGGGCCCTTCGGCGATCACATGGGTTATTACGGCGGCGTGGAAGATTCGCCGCTGGTGCGGTTCCACTGCATGACGCACCGCAAAGACCCGATTTATCTGACCACATTTAGCGGGCGGCCGCCGAAAGAAGAAGCAATGATGGCGATCGCGCTTAACCGTATTTATACCCCTATTTTGCGGCAGCAAGTATCAGAAATTGTCGATTTCTTCTTACCGATGGAAGCGCTGAGTTACAAAGCTGCAATTATCTCGATCGATAAAGCATATCCCGGTCAAGCGCGCAGGGCTGCTTTAGCATTTTGGAGTGCATTACCGCAGTTTACTTACACTAAGTTTGTGATTGTTGTCGATAAAAGTATCAACATTCGCGACCCGCGTCAAGTTGTGTGGGCAATTAGTTCTAAAGTTGACCCGGTTCGGGATGTATTTATTCTGCCGAATACGCCTTTTGATACGTTAGATTTTGCCAGTGAAAAGATTGGTTTGGGAGGCAGAATGGGGATTGATGCTACTACGAAGATGCCGCCGGAAACCGATCACGAATGGGGGGAAGTTTTGGAGTCCGATCCTGATGTGGCGGCGATGGTAGAAAGGCGGTGGGCTGAGTATGGTTTGGCCGATTTGAATTTGGGAGAAGTCGATCCGAATTTGTTTGGATATGAGATGAAGTAGGGGAATCAACCGTAAAATCTGAAATCTCGCACATCCTCGATCGACCTGTAGCGGCGGGTTTTTCCAACCCTTTATGACACAGATAGACAATCTCAAAAACCCGCCCCCACCAAACTTATGCACTCCGTCAGAGAAACCGGGTTTTTTTCTGAGTCTTTGCACTCCGGCGAATCTGCTCGAAAAAACCCGGTTTCTGAACCTCCGACGTTATTGGGACTGCATCTTAACCCGCGAAGGCGGGTTTTGTTTGTGTAGACGCGGTTTCAACCGCCGTGTTTTCAAAGATAATATTACCTCCCATTTCCCAAAAAAAATTTTAAAGCACGCTGACGCGCGCAAAAGGGTAAAGAGGAAAAAGGGAAAAGAGCAAAAGGGCAAAAGAGTAGAGAAGAGTCCTCGCGGGAGACTACAGCACAGAACCAAAAACCGGAGACTACGCGGAAACCAGAGCTACGCGAAAACCGATGAGCGAGACACGATCGCCCGCCGAAGACCTGTTACGATTGGCACTGCGGGAACCGACCGCATCGTTGTCCCAGGAACCACCACGCAGCACATGGTGATCATCTGTTCCAGTTTCCCAAGAACTTCCATCACTCGGTGCGCCATTGTAATTACCGTGCCATTTATCGCTGCACCATTCCCAAACATTCCCGTGCATATCATATAAGCCAAACGAATTTGGTGGAAAACTCCCCACATCCGTTGTTTGTTGGCGATAAAGTCCCTTCGCAGCAGTACCATAAGGATAATCACCATCATAATTGACTAAATCCGGCGTAATCGTGTCACCAAAATAGAAAGGTGTTGACGTTCGGGCACGACAAGCAAATTCCCATTCCGCTTCCGCAGGTAAGCGATAAGTCTTGCCTGTTTTTTGAGAAAGTTTCCGGCAAAATTCCACAGCCCCATCCCAGCTAACTTCCTCTACAGGACGTTTTGCACCTTTGAAACTCGATGGGTTGTTTCCCATCACCGCTTGGTATTGTTCTTGAGTGACTTCATATCTACCCATAAAAAAAGGAGCAATATTCACAGTTCGCTGCGGCCCTTCATCGCTATCTCGTCCTGCTTCAGTATTGGGAGAACCCATCACGAAACAGCCCCCAGGAATTGCGACCATATCTAAAGTAATACCATTACCAATATTTTCTATAAAAACCCGTGCTTGTCCTTGACGTTTGTTATTCAACAAACTTTGACCCACCAGGGCTAATGCAAACCCTCCCCCAGCAAAAGCCACTAATTGTAAAAAACCTCGCCTTGCCGTATTAGTTGAAATAATTGTTGAGGGAGGCGGGGGAGGCTGCAGTGGCGGTTGCGGCTGTGGGGAAGGCGGCGACAAAGATAAAAGTGCTTGCAAAGCTTCCCCAGCATTCTGATAGCGCTGACTGAAATGGTCGCGCACCATTTTTTCTAAAACATCAGCAAATTTCGGATTGATTCTTGGCACAAAATGCCGCCAAATTACTTCCCCGGTACTCGGATCTTCCTGCAATTGGTGCGGCGGAATTCCTGCTAAAGCTTGAATTCCCACCATCCCCACAGCATAGACATCGCTGCACAATTTTGGTTTACCTTTAGCTTGTTCGCTGGGCGCATAGCCGGGAGTGCCGATCGCAATTGTTGTAGTTATATCTCCATTAACATTTACAATTAATTGATTGATTTCCCTCACTGCCCCAAAGTCAATCAACATTATTTTACCATCTTGGCGGCGGCGCATTAAGTTAGCTGGTTTAATATCTCGGTGAATCACAGCATTTGGCTGGTGTTCGTGGGCGACTGCTAAAACTTCTAAGATATTTTTTAATAAGGTAATAACGGAGGATTCGCTTAACTTTTTGCCAGCAACAATCTCCGTATTTAAATCGTGTCCGTCTATGAATTCCTGAACCAGATAAAATTCGCCATTTTCTTCAAAGTGAGCAAACAGACTCGGAATTTGCGGAGATTGATTGCCTAATTTGTACAAAACTTGTGCTTCGGTATCGAACAAACGTCGGGCTAACTTCAAAACAGCGGGACGATTGTCTTTCGGTTTCAGGTGTTTGACGACACAGTGGGGTTGTCCGGGTAAGTCTAAATCCTTAGCTAGGTAGGTGTCGCCAAAGCCGCCGCCTCCCAAGTCTTTGATTATTTGGTAGCGGTTGCGGAGGATTTTACCAGGGGGAATCATAGCTTGTCAGTATGGGGGTGCAGATTAAGATTATTTTGACACAATCTCTGTTCGGGTTTGCACTTTCGCTGAGCGCCCACGCTTTTCATCGAACTTGCGTAACAATAACAAGGTTTTTGGCTGTTGGGTTTTGTTCCTCAACCCAACCTACGGCTACAGCTAGATCGATCGAAGCGAGATTGTTACTTTTATTTCTAGATTCTAGAGGGCGATGCACCCTACTAATCGGGTTTGTTGTTGCGCTAAAGCGCTGAGGGCTTTATTTTTTTTAGTTTATATGGCAGCACAGATTCCCATGATTTAATAATATGTCAAGTTGGCACAAAAGTCAAGTAAAATTTGCGTTCGCTCGCGCCTGATTTTGCGTCAAATTTCTGTTGTTCGAGAGCGACAAATCATATAATTCCAGAGTGCTCAATACAAACATTCTCGATCGCGGTAATTGACCGGACATGATATTAGTCAGTCCTAGACGCACTCCGACAAAGAAACCGGGTTTTTACCGAATTTGCGGACTGTAACGAACTATTTAAGGGAAAAACCCGGTTTCTGACCACCCGTGCGATCGCAAACTAATCAGTTTATTGTTCCAAAATCTCAACCAAATCTTCGATCGCAATATCAAACGCACGGGCCATCTTGTCCAAAGCTGTGTAGTCAACAGTTGCCATGCCTTGAGAATTGGCATAGGTCACGATCGTGGTATATGGAATACCTGTTCTTTTGGATACTTCTGTCAGATTCCAACCCTTCTCTTGAGCAAATTCTCGAACTCGCAGCCTAATTCGTCCCATATTCCCAACGATAAATCAGCCTACTCTTCCAAAATCTCAACTAAATCTTCGATCGCAATATCAAACACGCGAGCCATTTTGTTTAAAGCTGTGTAATCTACCGTTGCCAGCTTGGGAGAATGGGCATAACTTCTAACGGTACTGTAAGGAATGCCCGATCGCTCAGAAACTTCTTTAAGCGTCCAACCCTTTTCCTCAGCTAGTTCTCGAACTCGCAACCGTATTAACCCCATCTTCCCGCTGACAAATCAGTTTATTGTTCCAAAATCTCAACTAAATCTTCGATCGCAATATCAAACGCACGGGCCATCTTGTCCAAAGCTGTGTAGTCAACAGTAGCCATGCCTGGAGAATTAGCATAGGTAATGATCGTGGTATATGGAATACCTGTTCTTTTGGAGACTTCTGTCAGATTCCAACCCTTCTCTTGAGCAAATTCTCGAACTCGCAGCCTAATTCGTCCCATTCCCTCTTGACAACACTCGAGTATTCGAGTTTAATATAAAACATAAATAAGCGATCGCCCTCCGACCTGAGAAATCAAGGGCGAACGCCTTTCCTTTACCACCCACAAAAGTGGGCAGAACATATCTATGATACCAAAACAACCGACATATCGCGATCGACTTCAACCTTGGCATCTAATTCGCCACCTCCCCAACTGTCAGCGGTTAACAGTCGCCCGTTTCGCCCGCCGCCGCGATGCCGAATCTTACCTAAATGCACTGCGCCGTTTAATGCCCGCAGTCCCGCATACAATTGTGTTCGTAAATGCGGTGTCCGTGTTGGATGAAAACAGCGTACCAATTCCAACAGAATTGGCGCTCGAAGTTTAATTGTTGAAAAGTGCGTGAAGCGGAGCTATCCCGTAGGGAATCGCCCTTCCACAAATAGGAATTATTCTATTTTACCGGAAGTGCGATCGACCCTAATTTCCCCAAAAAAATGTTGCTAAACTATAAATTGACTTGAGTCAAGGAGTCACATCAATGCCATCTCCCTTTCCTGGTATGGACCCGTATTTAGAGCATCCCGAACTCTGGCCCGCCCTACACCACTGGCTAATTATTGAAATTGCCAGGTTTTTATCTCCCCAACTGCGTCCTAAGTATTTAGTGTCGGTAGAAGTGAGAATGTATGAAACGGCTGATAACGATTTATCAATTGGCATTCCCGACGTAAACGTAATACAGTCGCAAACAGCAACAGAAACAACAGCATCAAACGTAGCAGTTGCAGCACCGCCCACACAACCAATAACAGTAACTATTCCCCTGCCCTACCAGGTTCTGGAAGGCTATTTAGAAATTAGAGAAAGGGGAAAAAAAGAATTAATAACAGTTATTGAAATCCTATCGCCTACTAATAAGCGAACAGGCAAAGGCCGACAAATGTACGAAGAAAAGCGAGAAGAAATTTTAGGTAGTCGCACTCATTTAATTGAAATAAATTTATTGCGGCGCGGTCGAAAAATGCCAGTTATTGGCAATGACATTGAAAGCCACTATAGCGTTTTGGTGTGTCGGGGAAATCGCCGTCCCAGAGCAGATTTGTACGCTTTTAACGTGCAGAACCCGCTGCCTGCCTTTCCTTTGCCACTGCGATCGGGTGACACTGAACCTGTAATCAATTTGCAGGAATTATTCACTCAAATTTACGACATAGCAAGTTATGACCTCAAGATAGATTATCGCAACTGGGAAGTCATACCAGCACTGTCAGAGGCGGATACAATTTGGGCAGATGCTTGGTTGCGCGATCGGGGATTGCGAGATTAATTTGGTATCAAGCTGGCACGCTGCTACCCGATATTGAAGCTCTTCACCTTCCAATGCTTCATGGTTGCTCACTCACACGATCGATCCTCATCAGATTGTGAGAATAGAACCAGTAAATCCCGATAACCGCTGACGACTCGCAAAACTTCAATACCTTCCTCAATAGCACGATAGAAAATTAGGTGGTAGTAATAAATATGTAGTCTAATTTAATTACAGTAATTGAATACATAGGATATTTTTATAACTCACACAATCAATTTTTTTTATTTTAATATTTATTTAGGCGCTCGAATGTAGATTTAGTTACACTTATGCTATCATAAGTGACTATTACTGGAATACTTGATATCTGCCAACATTAGTTTAGTCATGTAATCTGCTATTTTTACGACCAAATTGCCCTGATTGTGGCTGAAATCGCACAGTTAAAAATGGTAGAATTCATAATAAAAAACCATCCGACAAATGTCAAAGTTGCGGTAGCCAATTTGTCGAAAATCAGACTAATAAAATAATTACCTCACCAACAAAAGATTTAATCGATCGACTTTTTTGGGAGAAGATTTCTTTGGCTGGTATAGCTAAAAGCACGGGTGTTTCTCAACAATGGTTACAGGATTACGTAAATAATAAATATGCCTCAATCGAAAGCATAGTAAAGGTTACACCTAAAAAAAAGTCAGATTGAATGTTGAATGTGATGAACTGTGGTCATTTGTAGGTAAGGATTCAGGTCTTTGATTGGGGAATAAGAGAAGGCATAAATAGGGCTTGCTGAATCAGTGTCAAAAGGTTACACCACCAGGATTAAGAGAGCGGACGATCAATAATGGTCGCCGTGAAAAACAGGTAAAATAGTACAAAACCCTTGCATTACCATTTGCGATCGTGTACCGAAAAGCTGAGTCTGCTCCTACCGACCCCTTCGACTTTGAACTCTCCAACGGATGCAAGTTGGCAGCAGATAACCGTTGGGTAAAAATGGCCGAACTAATTCCGTGGTCAGAATTTGAATCAGAATATGCGGAAAACTTTCCAACCGAAATGGGAGCACCAGCCAAATCATTTAGGATGGCATTAGGGGCATTAATCATCAAAGAAAAACTCGGAATCAGCGACATAGAAACAGTAGAACAAATCCGTGAAAACCCGTACCTACAATACTTTATCGGTCAATCCACCTACAATAATGAGCCCCCTTTTGACCCATCACTATTAGTCCACTTTCGGCAACGAATCAGTGCGAATTTAATCAAGAAAGTGAACGAACGACTGGTGGAAAAAATGTGCGAAACCACCCCAAAACCGCCCGAAAAAAAAAAGGATTCGGACGCAAAAAATGAATCAGCCAATCAAGGGAAATTAATCATAGATGCTCCCTCTGCCCCAGCAGACATTAGCTATCCCACAGACTTAGGACTATTAAACAAGGCCAGAGTTCACACCGAAAAAATCATCGACATTCTCTATAAATCCCTCAAACAAAAAATTAATAAAAAACCCAGAACCTATCGAAAAATAGCCAGAAAAGACTACTTAGCAATAGCCAAACAACGACGACATAAACGCCACCAAAAAATCCAAGCCATTAAAAAACAACTGCAATATATAAAAAGAAACCTCGCTCATATTGAACAACTAATCGAATCAGATGCCACCCTACAAAGTCTGAGCCAAAAGCAGTATAAAACTTTGCTATTCCTCACAGAAGTCTATCGCCAACAACTCTGGTTATTTGAAAATAAAAAACAGAGTATAGAGGACAGAATAGTAAGTTTAAGCCAACCACACATCCGTCCCATTGTCAGAGGAAAAGCAGGAAAACCTGTGAAGTTTGGAGCCAAACTATCAGCGAGTTGTATTAAAGGATATGTATTTTTATACCGGATAAGTTGGGATAACTTTAACGAATCAAAAGACTTAAAAGCACAAGTAGAAGCATTTAAAAGTTACATAGGATACTACCCAGAATCAGTCCATGCCGATCGCATTTATCGAACAAGAGAAAACCGAGCTTGGTGTAAAGAAAGAGGAATTAGAATTAGTGGCCCCCCTTTAGGAAGGCCACCAGCAAATGTGAGTAAGGAAACAAAGAAACAAGCCGGGGAAGATGAGAGAATTCGTAACTCTATTGAGGGCAAATTTGGACAAGGTAAAAGAAGATTCGGTCTGAATAGAGTGATGGCCAAACTTGATAATACTTCGGAAACAGCCATTGCTATTACTTTTTTAGTAATCAACCTTTCTACCTGGTTAAGACGGGTTTTTTGTGTGTTTTTATGTCACAAACCGAAAATCACACCGATTTACGGTTCAATGATTATTAAAAGCTATACTTGGGCAAGTTATAGTCAACAAAAAGTTATGTGTCGCCGAGCTTGAATTGCCCATCAAGTGCGATCGCAATTTTTCCTAACTTATTCAGTAAGCCCTAAGTAGGTAGGCGGGCTGAAACCGCATAATGCAACACTATGCAAACAGGTTTAAGTCACCCAGTGGAGAGCATTTGGAGACTTTGCCCTCGTTTACATAGTGGCGTTTTTTCGCGCCGACTTACTTAAAGACGGTGCTGCCAAATACTTCAAATCGATCGACTTTTATCGTACCTGGAATGTTAGCAATTCTGCTGGCTGTGCCGGCGCGGGAACAGCAGGTGGCAAAAGCTGTTGGGCTGGAGGTAGGGACGTTGGGGGCGCTGGCTATGGGAGGGCAGCCGGATTTGGCAGCAGCGGGTTGGGAATCGGAAATTCTTGTCTGTTTTCTCCTCGGTTCGGCAATTGAGGGAGAGTTTCTAGGGCCTGATTTTGGGTCGATCGATCGAACTCCAGGATGCTGTCTTCTTGCTCTTTACTGTCTCTATCTAATTCTGAACCCGAGTATAAATCACGAAGCCGATCGCGATCGTCTGCTGTTTCTTGATTTAGTTTTAATTGAGACAGTAAATTATCCTGTAAAATGGGCGCTTGCACCCCTGAGTCGGCAGCAACCATCGACTCCCCAACACTTAGAGCTGATAGCAGTGCGGGGCAAATAGCTGCAATTGAAAAACCAAGTATTAATGCCTTGAAAAACTTGATTTTACAAAAGCCTCTAGAAGATTGCACGGGCATGACAGATTAGCGATATTTGATAGTTATTTACACTTACGAGCGGGCGCAGCCGACGCAATTGCAAGGAATAAAATTACTCTATCACTTTTGAAAGAGTTAATTTCTTAAGTCAATATAAAGATATTTGACAGCACACCTGTTTTGTGTATTGAACAATTAATTAAAAAACTCTTACCTCTCAAGCTAGCCCTCTTGCTAAGGAATAAAACTACTCTATCACTTTTTAAACACTTCATTCCTTAAGTCAATATAAAGATGGTTGACAGAATTCATATTTTGTGTAATAAAAAATTCCTAAAAAAACTCCGACCTCCCAAGCTAGCCCTGTAGGTCGGCGGAGCATTCTATCAAACCTGCGATCTGAGAAATAGGTAAATTTTGATAGAGATTACTACATTTTATTGAGCTGCGATCGCAATTCTTCCAACTCAGCGTCAATCACCGGACTCGACTCCGAGTTACTAGCTGCTGCCGTTTTACCCGCTGCCGGCAATTGACCTTGAGACACAGAACCCCCGGTCAGTTGAGCTTTCATCTGAGCCAACTCGTCGTCAACGTCGCCACCGCTTTCGAGCAAGCGGAACTGTTCCTCTAAATTGCTGCCGCCGGCCGCCAATTCTGCCGAAGCCCCCGCGCGAGCTTCAATCTGCAAAACTTTTTCTTCCATGCGATCGAAAGCCGCCATTGAACTGCCAGTATTCAACGTGCCAATGGTATTGTTTAGCTGTTCCTGAGCCTTAGCAGCGGATATCCTCGCTTTGAGCATATCCTTCTTAGTCTTAGCTTCGGAAATTTTGCTCTCCAAACCGATCAAGTTGCGCTTGAGACTTTCCACCTGAGCCGATTGCTGCTCCAGACTGGCTTTCAGCGTAGCCGCCGTTTCAGCGTGAGACTTTTTGCGAACTAGCGCTTCCCGGGCCAAAGTCTCGTCTCCTTTTTGCAGGGCTAGCTGAGCGCGCTGCTGCCACTGGTTAGACTGAGATTCAGCTTGATTGTACTGAGTCTGGGTGCGCTTTTGAGTGGCGATCGCGCTGGCAACTGCCTGACGCAACTGCACCAAGTCTTCCTGCATATCCGTAACAGACTGTTCTAAAATCTTTTCCGGGTCTTCAGCTTTATTGACCAGATCGTTAAGATTGGCTTTGACGACTCGGCTAATGCGGTCAAATAATCCCATAATGCTATTTTTCCTGGGTGAGGTGTACGAAGTAGGCGGAAAGCAGGCTTGATAGCCCTAGCCCGCAGTTGTGAAATTCACTCTTGTCAGATTTTTAGTGCGATTTAGTTTTTGGCAATTTTTGCAGACAGATAAATCCAGTTTAAAGCGATCGAGTAATGTGATGCAGGCAAGCTTATTCATGCACCTATCTACTGAGTTTAACTTCGATCCGGGAATTCCCCAACAGGCTTCGAGCCATCTCTAGCTAGGCTGTTGAGAAGTTTTTGCTCGTCCCGACTCTTGTTCTCTTGCCTGGGGTTCAGGATGCGGGCGGCTCGCCCGACGGCAATTTGGGTGTATTGTTGCCCGGAAGCATTTGTGCTTTCATTGCCGCCAACTCGGTATCCACATCGTCGGCACCTTCGAGAGAGAGAAACTTCTTTTCTAAATCGTTAGTTCCGAGTTCTGCGATTGCTTCGGAGCGAGCTTCTAGCTGCATGACTTTCTCTTCCATCCGTTCAAAGGCGCTCAAAGCGCTGCCGGTACTGAGATTGCCCATCA
The DNA here is from genome assembly GCF_036704965.1 of Microcoleus sp. F10-B2. NCBI lineage: Bacteria > Bacillati > Cyanobacteriota > Cyanophyceae > Oscillatoriales > Microcoleaceae > Microcoleus > Microcoleus sp. F10-B2. Next base: position 12,318 of record NZ_JAUBTB010000109.1, read on the forward strand.
TTTCTTGCAGCCTTTCCGACGATGCGGCCGATCGAGCTCGGGCAATGTACATATCTTTTTTAGATTTTGCCTCGGAAATTTTACTTTCGAGTGCCCGCATATTTTCTTTAAGTTTAGTCACAACAGCCGATTGCTGATCCAGACTGGCTTTCATCGCCGTTGCCGTTTCTTGATAAGATTTCTTGCGTGTCAGAGCTTCCCGCGCCAAATTTTCTTCGCCTTTTTGCAAAGCTAACTGCGCCCGCTGATACCATTCTGCTGCTGTAGACTCAGCTTGGGAGCACTGGCGTTCAGTGCGTTTTTGAGCCGCAATCGCCCCTGCCACAGCTTGTCTGAGCTGCACTAAATCTTCCTGCATATCCATTACAGCCTGTTCCAGAATTTTTTCTGGGTCTTCGGCAGCCCCGACCAAACTGTTAATATTGGCTCGAATCACTCGCCATAGGCGATCGAATAATCCCATTTTGCCCGTCTCCCGATTTTATTAAATTTTAGATTTAGGACAGGGAATTGACAATTACAAAACCAATTTTGTGTTAGACAAAACATTCCTCATTGTCTAGCTTTGTCTAACAATTTAGTTAAAGTTTTTCACCCTTTACCTAATTTATGGCTGATAGTATTGTGGCTTCACCCCTTTTTCTTGGAGTTCTTTCGCCAAACGTTCTGCTGAGGCAGGATCGTTCAAAGCCCCCATTTGGATCTTGACACCCTTGGAGAAGTTCCGCACGTAGGCATCGGGAACTGCGGTTCTGGCTTGCTGCAGCGATTTTTCGCCTGTGTAATCGGTGACAACGTAATAGAAACCGTCGGCAGCCCGTGCAGGCCTTCCCAGGGGAGATGCCGCGGCAGGCTGGGCTGGGGAGGCGGCGGCTGGGGATGCTGCGGCAGGCTGGGCTGGGGATGGTGTTGGAGGCAGTGTCGGCAGTGTCGGAACAGGCTGGGCGGCGCTGGGGCTGGGACTGGGAAGCAAAGCCGTACTCAGATTGTTGAGTCCTTGTTCCCTGCCTCGGGCCGGGTTGCCGTCTTCTGTAGGAATCGGCACAGCCGCGCCTGGGCCCGGAGGCGCTGCCGGAGTTGGCGGGATTGATGCTTTTGGCGACGGGGAAGGAATCGGGCTCGCCGTCGGCTTGAGATTGCTCAGAGTGCTCAACTTCACTACTGGAAATTCCTCGGCAACCAGATTTGGATCTGGGAGTTCCCGGTTATTGCTGGTATCTGCAACTGCTCTACTGGTGGGACTTTCGGCAACTTCGGGGGCGGATGTGCCCAACCAGCCGTTGAGGCCAGCCATTTTTACGACGCTGGATGGGTACATGACTGCGTAGCCCAAAGCCGTGCACGACAGCAAAAACAGCAGCATCGAACTCAGTCCCAAGGGAGTTAACAGACTGGCTGCTAAACTGCGTTCTACCGCAGGCTCAGCTTTTGACTCGTCCAAACTTTCGATCAGTTTTTCGCTTGATTCGAGATAATTGTTGGGTGCGAAGGCACTGCTAGATAATTTTGTGCCACCCCTAGTAGTTGCTAGCGGGGCATCGCCCTGAGTGCCGGCCAGGGATAGGGGTATGGACAGGGGATGCTGGGTTTCCTCCGCAGTCTCCGGCGCCAAATTTTGGGCTAGCTGTTGCTCGGTTGTGGCTGTTTGCTTGCCGGTACGAACTGAGGGCGACACCCACTGTTCGGCGCGCCTCCTGTGCCTTCTATATGTTGTCAGTTCTGCTTCTAGGTTTACATCTAGACTCCCCAGGACTGCTTGCAAAGCAGGCTTGATTGGGGTTGAAGAGGATTGATGATTTGGGGATTCAACCGAAGAACGCTTACTCATTAGCAAAACTCCTACCGCCTCTGAATTAATTTTAATGTTTTGATTTTGACACTCCCGGGCCTAAAGGCGTGGGGATTCTTGCTTCGCAGGGATTCCAATGAATTTACCCTCGGCAAGCATCTTGACCGTATGCCCTACGGCTGCAAGTCCTCGCTTGAGAACTACTTGTGCGGCTGCGACATCTCTGTCGGTTGTATAGCCGCAATTGTGACACGAGTGAGTTCGTTCTGATAACTCTTTTTTGCCTGTTTCGTTAAGGCAATTGGGACAGATTTGGCTAGTCTTTTTAGCATCTACTTTCTGGAAATACACACCGCGCTTAAAGCAAGTTTGCTCCAATATGTTGAAGAATTGCCCAAACCCAGCATCTAAGAAGTGCTTACCTAACATCCCCGCTTTTAGTCCGACCAGATTAAGGTCTTCGACAAACACCATACCCGCGTCATCACAGATTTGATGTGACAACTTGCGATGCCAATCTTTTCGGCAGTTTGCCACGTATTCATGCAGCAAAGCGACTTTTTTATGAGCCTTTTTCCAATTATTTGACCCGACTTTTTTTCTAGTAACGCGCTGTTGCAGCAATTTAAGCTTGCGTTGTGCGTCAGCAAAAAACCTCGTTCTTTTAATTAAAATCCCGTTAGAAGTTGCAATCAAATTAGTCAACCCTACATCAATTCCTACGGGATTGCCGTGAGGAATGATATCGGGAATTGAGACATCCCATTGCAAAGTCAACATTATATACCAGCCACTAGACCGTCTAACGACGCGAGCTTGTTTGACGATTGCGCCTTGGGGGATGGGACGCGACTGACAAAATTTTATCGAGCCAATTACAGGCAATTTGAAGCGGTTGCCTTGATGGAAAGTTGCACCCAACTGTGGGAAACTCAAAGACCTCAAAGCCCCCTGTTTTTTGAACCGAGGAAACCCGTGATTTTGCTCCCACATACTGACGAAAGCTTTTTCCAATCTCCGCAGCGTTTGTTGCAACACCTGAGCGTTAACTCGCTGCAATGCGGGGCTGGTCTTCCTGTATGCCGTTAAAGCCTTGCACTGACTTGAATATGTCGGTCTAGGCACCTCAGCAGGAATAATATACTCGGAGCCAATGGAGCAAGAGTTGATCTGACATTTGCGTGAGTTGTACCAGTCTTTGCGTTCTCTTAGGGCATAGTTGTACACCTTGCGGCACTGTTCTAGCCAATCTTCAAAAACTGCTATCTGTGTCGCTGTGGGCTTCAACTTAAATTCAAACGTCAAATTAAACACTTGCTTCACCTCCTTGACTTAGTATACAGCAAGTCTACAAATCGTCTAAGGATTTCTTAGAACCAATTAAAGTCGCCCGCTTATAGGCGAGGCTCTCACCGCAAAATTTTGGTAGATATAAACAAGAAGCTTGAAAACTTGCCTATTTTATGATTAGCTACTTTTGGCGTTAATGCAACAGGGGCCCGATCGCCGGCTGTTATCTTTTCCTTTTCATTTTGAGACTTAATTGTTGCTGTGTCCCAGAGGCTGCTTACCGACACTCTCAGCCAATTTTTGTATTCTAAGCTACCGCTTATTTGTAACCTCTCATACTCGTTGGGCATTTGTACTTTTTCTTGATCCCTAACGTCTTTATAAACTTTTAACCTGTGTTTTTACCTATACAATGAGCAAGCACCGAGCTAATTGTTTCTATATATAACGAGATTATAAATAAATTATAAAATTTAATTCTGGTTCGGGGATCGCTAAAACCCAGACAGCATAAAGGTTGGGATGCTCTAAAACCTGCTAGCTCTACAAAGGAGAATTAGAGATGAAAATGATTTCCCTAAGAACTTTTATGCAAACCTCATTAACTTCACCTTTAACCTCAGCTTGTGGTCACTGCCGTCACTATACCCCTGAAGGCAGACGCGGGGGTGTTTGCGCTTTACTAGCCGGGCCGGTTCAAAGTCACTGGAAAGCTTGTGCTTTAGCGGTTTCGCCTTTTAGGTCATCTTGGGAAAACATAGAAGAAATTGGACTGTGGCAAGAACCGACTCTGACGCTGCAGGAGGCGGCAGTCGCTCTTTCCGAACGCAATGCCTGCCAGCTTACAGGCACAACGTTAACCGAAAAATCGGCAGCAGCAGTCTCGGTCTAGTTCGTCGGCTGCCCTGCTGCCCATACCATTTTCGATTTTCGATTTTCGATTGGGGAATCACCGATCATTATCATGGTTTGGATCTGACAAAGCAGTTTCATTCTTTTTGGGAACTGGTATCAATACTGAAACTTTTGGACTATCGGGTGCATTTGGCTTTACTAACTCATAAAAATCAGCAGTATCTACTTTTATATGAGCGCATAAAAAAACTGATTTCTCCATCCAGCTATGGCAGCCAAGGATATTGACTAAAATCAGGTTGCCGTTTTTCCAAAAAGGCTTGTTTGCCTTCGGCGCCTTCCTGGGTCATATAGTACAGCAAAGTGGCATTTCCTGCCAGTTCTTGCAAACCGGCTTGACCGTCGCAGTCGGCATTAAAAGCAGATTTCAAACAGCGAATCGCGATCGGACTTTTTTCGAGAATTTCCGCAGCCCACTGAATCCCTTCTATTTGTAGTTGTTCGACGGGGACGACGCAGTTGACTAAACCCATTTCTAGGGCTTGCTGCGCGCTGTACTGGCGGCATAAAAACCAAATTTCTCTGGCTTTTTTCTGGCCGACGACTCTGGCGAGATAGCTAGCTCCGAAACCACCGTCGAAACTGCCTACTTTGGGGCCTGTCTGTCCGAAAATAGCATTGTCAGCAGCGATCGTCAAGTCGCAAATTAAGTGCAGAACGTGACCGCCTCCTATTGCGTAGCCTGCAACTAAAGCAATTACAACTTTGGGCATCGATCGAATCAACTTCTGCAAGTCGAGCACGTTCAACCTGGGTATGCCACCTTCGTCTACATATCCCGCCGCACCCCGCACGCTTTGGTCGCCGCCGGCGCAAAAGGCGTATTTGCCGTCTGTATGAGGCCCCGCACCGGTGAAAAGGACAACGCCGATTTTTGTGTCTTCGCGGGCATCAGTAAAGGCATCGCACAGTTCCTGCACGGTTTTGGGACGGAAAGCGTTCCGTTTGTGAGGTCGATTGATGGTAATTTTGGCGGTGCCGCCGCTTTTGTGATAGAGAATGTCTTCGTAGGTTTTGGCGGTTTGCCATTCAATTTGCATAATCAATCAATTTTAGATTTGAGACCGAGCTGGGTCTATGAAGGCAGTGACAAGTCGCTTTTAGATTTTAGATGGATTCGGTTCAATGGGATACAAGGGTCGATCGACTCTTGCCAAAAAAATCAAGCCGGACTCAGGCAGAAACCAGGTTTTTCACCAAAATACGCCGCCGTGCAGCGTTCTTGGTATGGGTTAAACAACCCGGTTTTTGAGGTTCTCTGCGTGCAAGTCCCCTCTAAAATGGAAAAAGCGTCAAATCCTCGGACTCCTCACTCTTTTACTGCAACAGAATTTATAGGGGCTGGATTATTGGCGCAGTAAAAGAGCCAACAGGTGCTTTGCTGCTTTGGCAAATACCGGATCGGAAGACTCGAATTCGCTGGGAGCAAGTAAAGCTTGAACTTCGGCAAAAGCTTCTGAGTCGAGGGTTCCTTCTTTCGTAAATAAAGTGTCTATGACTGCAATGTGTCTGGAGTCGAGGCCGAGCCGATTTCCGATCGACTGTAAGTACATTTGCTCCCGGAGGTCGATGTGTCCGTCTACTGCTGACATTTCGTAGCCGGAACCGATGAGCAACAGCTTTTCTGATTCTGAGAACAAAGCTGTCAGGGTTAGCAATTCCGTGGGGTTGAAGTAAACCTGCTGTTTGGAGACTCCTTTGACAAGGCGCTGAATTAGTTCTATCCGATCGCGGTCGCCGCTGGCAAAGGCTTTGAGAGTCTTTTGCAACCGTTCTTCTTCTTCAACTGCGATCGTCCTGTCAATAATCATCACTCCGCGCAGGATGGAAATCAGAGCAGTCAGAAACACTACCAAAGGAGTGATATCTTGTTCGCGGAGCTTTTGCCGGCTAATGCGGCACAACAGCTCAACAACTTCAGTGCCGATCGTGGTGGTGTCCATAATTAAAAATCACTCTCTATTAAGCTGTAATGTAAGTTTCTTTCTCGATCTTAAGTTTTTTCTGTTACGTAGGTATGACGTGAATTCTAAAACTGAGCTGTTGTCTATTAGTGATACTACTTATTTTATTCACAAACGCTGGATGACGAGGGCTGTGGAACTGGCACAAGCAGCCGGTGATGCTGGTGAAGTACCCGTGGGTGCTGCAATTGTTGACGGTACTGGCAAATTGATTGCCGAAGCGCAAAATCGGCGAGAGCGAGATTGCGATCCGACTGCTCACGCTGAAATCTTGGCTTTGCGGGCGGCAGGGCAAGTGTTGCAAGACTGGCATCTCAACCAATGCACGCTCTACGTAACGCTGGAACCTTGCCCGATGTGCGCTGGTGCTATAGTACAAGCTCGGATCGGTCTGCTGGTATACGGAGCAGATGACCCGAAAACTGGCACGATTCGGACTGCGGCTAATATTCCAGATAGCGCGCATTCGTGTCACCGCTTAGAGGTTCTCGGCGGTATTATGGAGTCTGTTTGCCGCGATCGGTTGCTTTCTTGGTTTGAAGCGCGCCGGAAAAATTAACAGGTAAAATTTTTTACTCTCTTCTGGGCGATGTTTAATCGAACTTGACCATTTAACTGAAATAATAGATCCGTAATTACCCGCTCAAGCTTTCGAGGCGGCTGGCTGCTGTGCGGTAGTGCTTGCCGGTTGGCTGAGGTTTTACCTGTTAGGGATTATCTCTTGCCGGCGCGATCGCTCGATCGTCACAATGCCAATAGCAAAACTGTCCCGATCCAAAAACTAAAGATTTGTCCAACAACTTACTTTAGACTTGAGATTTTGATAAAGCAGCTTCAGTGCTATGTCGCACACCGCCACGATCGCCGTTGAGTCCAGTAAATCATCTCTAGTGAAGCCAATGCCTGCAAAGGTAGCATCTAATACCTCTCGCGTTTCTCCTTGGTTAACCTCCTTGCTCTATCCGCTAGGTCACTATGTTGTCCTACCGTTTCATTTTGGCAAGATTGAGATAACCGGACAGGAGCACTTGCCGAAAGACGGGCCTGTCATCTTAGCCCCTACGCACCGTTCCCGGTGGGATGCCCTGATGATGCCCTATTCAACCGGACAGATGGTAACTGGACGCGATTTGCGGTTTATGGTAACTGCTGATGAGGTGAAAGGACTGCAAGGTTGGTTCATCAGACATTTGGGAGGGTTTGCTGTGGATATCAAGCATCCAGCAATTAGCAGTCTCCGTTATGGGGTGGAACTTCTCCTCGACAAGCAAATGTTGGTTATTTTCCCCGAAGGCGGCATTTTTCAGGATGGCGAAGTTCACCCGATCAAGCCTGGATTGGCTCGTTTGGCAATGCAAGCAGAGTTGAGCAAACCGGGTTTGGGGGTGAAAATTGTACCGATGAGTATCCGCTATCGCCCGCGCATTCCTCGATGGGGTTCTCAGGTAAAAATTGCGATCGGTGAACCGATTTCCGTGGCGGACTATGCCAATGGTGGTGGTGGTAAAAAAGAAGCACGATTTTTGACGGCCCAGCTCGAAATGGCTCTTAAAAATCTTGATAAAAGTTGAGAAGAAGAAAGAAGGAAGCAGGAATTATGATATAATACCTTCGGGTGCTGTCGAGAGTTGCGGCGCTTATTTTGGTTAGTTATGTCTGTATTAAAAGTCAGCATTAATGGATTGTGCTTTGAACTTTAAGCCGGGTCAAATTGTCAGTTTAGAATGTGGAGATGCGTGCCTGCATTCAGAGATAATCCAAGTGGTTGAGGCACGTCAAGTTGGTTGGGTTCGCCCTTTAATGTTAGTCGTATCGGTGTCGGCGAAGGATTCACCCACAGAATACACTTTATCGGATTTGCGAGATGGTGCGGATTTGCTTTGGCCGCTGAGCTTGTTTCGGGCGGCTTTAGATACTGAGGTAATTTCACTGTTGACTGAGTTGCACTCTCTGGATGCTGAGAAAAAGGATGGTGCGATCGCTTCTCGGCAACTTAGAGATTTTGTCGATCGAGTGTGGGAAGCTTTTCCGACTGCTTTTCATTAGACCTCTCCAACAAACAAACTAGCAGTGTAATCGCTTCAATATTATAATAGGATGTTCCCTTAAAAAATGAGTCAACTTCGGGAACACATAGAAAGAAAGACATCGCTCAGAAAGCACGAGGTTATTGGGTGTAGACTATGACTACAGAAGATTTTTAGTAGCAGTCAATTAGCACGTCATATCAATTCCGCTCTTCATCGGAATGATATAAACGGAGGACACGGCGAGTGCAAGAGTGTCCCTACCGCGATCGATTGTAGCGACACCGCGCCGTGCCGTGTCCTCGCTTATCATTCCGGTGCAGCCGGAATTGATATCAATATTTAGCGGGCTATGAAGATTACGGCAAATTTTTTCACCAAATTGCCACATCCTCTCACCAAAGTTGTTCAATCCTCCTCAGTTGGGAAAAACCCTGATAAAATACTGCTTTGGAAGCAGTAAACCTCTCCCAACTAACCTTAAACTTCCAAGGGTTAGGGGAAGAATCGGTCGAACTTATCCGAGCAAAAGAATTAGCCGATCTGGAAAAATAGTCAGACTTGATGGACCTTTATCAATAACATCTTTACCGGGCTAAATATCATCGCTGCTAAAATTTTGAAATTATTGAATGGTAGCGTTTCCGTATTTTTAGCAGAGGGAACAGCAGATTTATTTTTAGGTAACTTAGAACCCCTTTGAGAATCTCACCTCAAGCGCTTATCAGACTCATAAAAAAAGGCGTTCTATTGGTTAGCCATTCAAAATGACGCTGTAGGTATTTCACGACAACCTGCTGATAGTGAAATCCCAATCAGAATTTTGGCAAGCCATACAATCTTTAGCCCGACGCAGCTTAGTGGAAAAACTGTTAGTAGGAACGCGATCGATGTTTCTTCTAAATCCCGTATTCAAAGCATACATTCAGTGCAAGTTAAATCTTATACAGCACTTTGCTTAACGATTAGGTACAATATTAGAGGTGGTAAGAAAGAGAACAATGAAACCCTACTCCCTAGAT
>NZ_JAUBTB010000110.1:0-21154 GCF_036704965.1 Microcoleus sp. F10-B2
CAATTCCCAATTCCCAATTCCCAATTCCCAATTCCCAATTCCCAATTCCCAATTCCCAATTCCCAATTCCCAATTCCCAATTCCTAAGTGCCAATTACCACTGATTAATTGAAAATGCCCGAAAGCCATGAACTTGAAACAATCGAAATTCAACTCCTACTAGAGGGGCTATTTCGATATTACGGATTTGATTTTCGCAATTATGCTCTTGCCTCTCTCAAGCGCCGGATTTGGAACACCATTCGCGCGGAACGGCTCACCACTGTCTCTGGACTTCAGGAAAAGGTGCTGCACAATCCTGCCTACCTAGACCGTTTCCTGCTGGGCATTTCTGTCAATGTAACGACGATGTTTCGCGATCCCAGCTTTTACATGAGTTTCAGAAATAAAGTGGTGCCGCTGCTGCGTACTTATCCTTTTATTCGCATTTGGCACGCTGGATGTTCAACGGGAGAAGAAGTCTATTCTATGGCGATTTTGCTGCAAGAAGAAGGACTTTACGATCGCTGTCGGATTTACGCTACTGATATGAATGAATTAGTTTTGAAAACTGCAAAAACAGGTATATTTCCCCTGAAACAAATGCAAGAATATACGCAACTCTACCACCAAGCAGGGGGCAAAAAAGCGTTTTCTGAATACTACACTGCTGCTTATGAAAATGCTATTTTTGGCTCTTCACTTAAAGATAACATTGTTTTTGCTCACCACAACCTAGCAACGGATACTTCTTTTAATGAATTTAATGTTATCTTGTGCCGTAATGTGCTGATTTATTTCAATTCACACCTCCAAGAGCGGGTACATAAGCTTTTTTATGAGAGCCTGGGAATGTTTGGAGTTTTAGGGCTAGGACATCAGGAGTCTCTGAGTTTTACACCTTATGAAAAACACTATAAAGCAATTGAAAGTAGTGACAAAATATACCGAAAAATTAAATGAAAAAAATTTTGAAATAGTGGTTGTTGGCACATCTTTGGGAGGGCTACAGGCTCTGACAGTCCTGCTGGCAGATTTGCCACAAAACTTTCCTTTGCCTGTAGTTATTGTCCAACACCGCCATAAGAGTTCTCAGAATAGGCTTACTGAGTTTTTACAACACGAAAGCTCTCTTCAAATCACAGAGGCAGAAGACAAAGAGCCGATCGCACCGGGACGGGTTTATTTGGCTCCTGCTGACTATCATTTGCTCATCGAATCGCCCTGTGAGTGGGAGAAGAGCGTGCCTGAAAACTACTTTACAGGATGTCCAAGCGCGACTGTGGAGCCAATCCACAATTTCCACTCCCCAATCCTCTGTCGCGGAAGTTTTACATTTGCACTATCAACTGAGGCTCCTGTCTGCCACGCGCGGCCCTCTATCGATGTGCTGTTTGAGTCTGCTGCTGATGCTTTTGGGGAGAAAGTTATTGGCATAATTTTAACGGGAGCTAGCTCGGATGGCAGTAAAGGGCTGGCAAAAATTAAAGCTGAAGGAGGATTGACATTTGTCGAGGAACCGGCTTCTGCTCTATGCCGGACAATGCCCGCATCCGCGATCGCAAATGTTGAAGTAGACTGGATTTTACCGCTCTCTAAAATCGCTCCGTGTTTAGTCAACTTGCTAAGAATTAAAGATTAAAAAATTTATGAATCTGCAGCGCCCCGATCGAGTAAATGTCCTTTTAGTTGACGATCGCCCAGAAAATTTGGTTGCTCTAGAAGCTATTCTCAACAGCCCCTCTTATAATCTAGTACAAGCTAATTCGGGAGCGGAGGCTCTGAGATGTCTGCTTAATGAAGATTTTGCGGTAATTTTGCTTGACGTGCAGATGCCGGGAATGGATGGATTTGAGACAGCAACAATGATTCGCTCCAGAGATCGATCGCGATCGACTCCGATTATTTTTATCACAGCATTCAGCAGTAATGACACTCACGTATTTAAAGGTTATTCTCTGGGTGCGGTCGATTACCTCTTCAAACCTTTGGAACCAGAAATATTGACATCAAAGGTCGCGGTATTTGTGGAATTGTTCCAAAAAACAGCCGAGGTGAAGCGGCAAGCAACAGAGTTAGCTGCTGTTAATAGTGAACTAAGCAAAAGTGAAGAGCGGTTTCGCACTTTGTGTGCTTGTTCGCCACTGGGAATTTACTTAGCTGACGTTGAAGGCCGGTGTACTTACATCAACCCCCGCTGTCAAGCGATTTGCGGGTTAAGTTTGGAGGAAAGTTTGGCCTCTGTTTGGCAGCGGGAAGTTCATCCAGAAGATCGCGATCGTGTAGTAGCAGATTGGTTAGCTTGGATTAAAGAAGGGCAGGAATATTCTAACGAGTTTCGATTAGCTTCTCACCAAACTGTGCGTTGGATTCACGTGCAGTCGTCGCCAATGTTTTCGGATTTGGGAAAACTGATCGGTCACGTTGGGACGGTTAGAGATATCACAGACCGCAAGCAAGCAGAGGAAGAACGGGGCCGACTAATCCGCGAACAAGTGGCGCGCCAAGAAGCTGAGAGAGCTAACCGGATGAAGGATGAATTTATCGCTATTCTCTCTCACGAACTGCGTACTCCTTTAAATGCAATTCTTGGCTGGTCTAGGCTGCTTCGGGTCAAAAAATTTGACCCAGACACTCTTGATAAAGCCCTAGAAACAATAGAGCGCAATGCTAAATCTCAAGCGCAACTCATTGAAGATATTTTAGATGTTTCCCGGATTCTGCGCGGAAAACTAAATTTAAATAAGCATCGGATTCAGTTGGAATATGTGATTGAGATGGCAATTGATTCTCTGCGACCGCTAGCTGAGGCAAAATCAATTGCAATAGAATTGGAAGGCAGCCCAAATATCGGTAAAGTTGTAGGCGATAGCGATCGCTTGCAGCAAATTGTCTGGAATTTGCTTTCCAATGCGATTAAGTTTACTCCAGAAGAGGGTAAAGTAAAGGTGCGGTTGGAGTTAGTTGGCGACGAGGTGCAAATTCAGATAATTGATAGCGGAATTGGTATCGATCCTGATTTTCTGCCTTATGTTTTCGATCGCTTCCGCCAAGCTGATAGCAGCACAAGTAGGTCTTACGGGGGTTTGGGACTGGGATTGGCGATCGTCCGTCACTTGGTGGAACAGCACGGTGGTAAGGTGGGCGCAGAGAATAATACGGGCGAGGGTGCGAAATTTACGGTTTCTCTGCCAGTTGCTGAGGGGAACGGGCAAGGCGCAGGGGATGATTGGTGCCCGCTCAATGACGCGACAGAGGCTCTCCCAAGTCTTGCTAATTTGCAATTGCTGGTTGTGGATGATGACGATGACACGCGGGAGTTTTTGATTACTTTACTGGAACAGGAAGGAGCTATGGTGCGATCGGCGGCATCGGTGGCCGGGGCTCTAGCTGTACTGGAGAGTTATTGGCCGGATGTGCTGGTGAGCGACATTGGAATGCCGCAAGCAGACGGCTATGAGTTGATCGCGCGGGTGAGAGAACTGGAAGTGCTGCATGGTGGACATCTGCCTGCGATCGCCCTGACGGCCTACGCGAGAGAGGAAGAGCGCCAGCAAGCGCTGGAAGCTGGTTTCCAGATGCACTTATCTAAACCCGTTGAGATAACTCAGTTAATTGCAGGAATTGCTAACCTCGCAGGAATGCTCGGAAATCCCGCTCCAACTCACATCTTGCACGATGCTCGAGAACAGGCTTTCGGGCCTGTTCCACAAAGATTAGATTTTATTGTCGGGAGTACGGGTTCGGCAGGAGATCCTGCCCGTGAAGGCTGATTGACAATGGTGCTCTTCGGTGATTTCCAACGGACTCGGCGGTTGAAACCGCTTTGTTGACCGAAAGCATCCAGGATACAAGCCCCCGGATTCATCCGTCCAGAAATAAAAAACCTGTATCCGACAAAGGAGTCCCCGAATTTATTCGTGGGGTCAATGCTTCAATCTAAAATCTAAAATCTAAAATCTAAAATCGATTGACCCCCCAATCTCGTGCCGATTAATGAGAAAAATATTAAGCTAGCTTAAAGGACAAGCGATCGACCGGGAGGAACAAGACACTCGTTTTTCCACAAAAAAGTGGATATTTGCCGTTTTTTGCTTCAACCTGCCGTCAAAGTACAAAATTACCCGCCAATCAATACATGAATATTTTTAGCAGTCTGCTTTCTAGCCCAACTCAAGCACCCCAAGTCAAAAAACAGCGTCGAGGCATTGAAATTAAGTCGGAACGCGAAATCGAAATTATGCGGCAGGCAGCGAAAATCGTTGCAACGGTACTCAAAGAAATTTCCCAAATGGTGAAACCGGGAATGACTACTGCTGATTTGGATGCTTATGCGGAAAAACGCATCCGCGAAATGGGGGCCACTCCGAGTTTTAAAGGCTATCACGGTTTCCCCGGATCGATTTGCTCTAGCATTAATAACGAAGTTGTTCACGGCATCCCCAGCGCCAAAAAAGTAATTCGGGCCGGAGATGTTCTCAAGGTAGATACGGGGGCATATTACCAAGGTTTTCACGGCGATTCTTGCATTACGATCGCAGTTGTGGAGGTGACACCAGAATCTGCAAAATTAATTAGGGTAGCAGAAGAAGCTCTGTACAAAGGCATCGAACAAGTGAAGGCTGGAGCGTATTTGCTCGATCTCGCTGGTGCGATCGAAGATCACGTCAAAAGCAACGGTTTTAGCATCGTTGAGGAGTTTACCGGCCACGGTGTCGGGCGAAATTTGCACGAGGAACCGTCGGTTTTCAATTTCCGCACCCGGGAAATGCCGAACGTGAAATTGCGATCTGGTATGACATTGGCGATCGAACCGATTCTGAATGCGGGTTCTAAGTACACTCGGACGCTTTCTGACAAGTGGACTGCTGTAACCGTTGACAATGCTATGTCGGCTCAGTTTGAGCATACTGTGTTGGTGACGGAAACCGGCTATGAAATTTTGACCGATCGTTCAAAAGTTTAAGTCGAAGGGTTCAACAATAATGTTGAGTTTTGAGTTTTGAGTTTTGAATTAAAGATTGAATAAGTTTTTAATCGTTAGATCAAAACACAACTCAAAACTCTAGAGTTGAAAAACAATTTTTTAAGTTCCTGCGATGGATGGAGTGACAAGAAGAGTTAAATTCGGCTAAATTTAAAAATAGCGGTAAAGCGTAAGGGTAACAAATATGTCAGCACGATTATTATTGGTAGATGATGAACCGGGCTTGCGGGAAGCAGTACAAGCTTATTTGGAAGATAGCGATTTTGCGGTTGAGGTTGCCAGTAATGCTCGGGATGGATGGGAACTCTTGCAGCAGCACAATCCGGATTTGGTGATTTCAGACATTATGATGCCGCAGGTGGACGGTTATCAGTTTCTCAAGCAAGTACGGGAAGATCCTCGCTATAAGGCTTTGCCGGTGGTATTTTTGACTGCTAAGGGGATGACGGGCGATCGCATTCAAGGCTATCAAGCTGGCTGCGATGCTTATCTTTCTAAGCCCTTCGATCCCGACGAGTTAGTAGCAATTGTCACGAATTTGCTGGCCCGCCGCGCGGCTGCTAAGGAGACGGGCGAAAATACTGAAAGTCCCGATATTGCTGCTTTGGCAAGCCAAATGGCGAGAATTGAGTCTTTGTTGAGCGGGCGGAGTTCGATCGCCCAAAGTCCTTCACCGATTAAAATTGATTTGACTCCCCGAGAACAAAGTGTTTTGGATTTGGTTGCTCAAGGTTTGATGAATAAAGAAATTGCCCGCCGCTTGGAAACTAGCGTCCGCAATGTGGAAAAGTACGTCAGCCGTTTGTTTAGCAAGACGGGTACTAACAGCCGTACTGAGTTGGTTCGCTTCGCTCTCGAACACGGCTTGACTCAGTAGCAGCCCTCTCGGCTTTGTTGCAGGCTCTTCCTCGCCGACGTGCGCTACCAGGAAGAGCCTGGTAACGATAATTATGCAAAAAATTAGAAATGTTAAGATAAAAGTATTGACAGATATCTGGTGGTTGTGGTATCAAACATGAGCTTGCTGGCAGCGCGGGAGTGGGAAAACTGGTGCGCGATTCCCTACGGGATAGCTACGCACGCGCGTGCTTCTCACCGCTTTGAGTCGGAGATGGACACTCGCAAAAGCTCGGGAATTACTTAACGGGAAAACCTGACGGTTTAAGAGTTTTTACGTAGTAAAGAGAAAGGCAAACAGTTGGCCCGATACCCTGCGTCAAGCAAATTTGCCGCGAAGTCTCACAGATGGGGTTATATTTTGTCACAAAAGAAACCACTATCAATTAATGACTCTGCTCAAAAACGGATAGAAGCCTCCGACAGGAGTCGCAAGCAGCCCAAAATTTTAGACCCCTAGTTCAAGCTCTCACATTCATCTGTGGAGTAAATCTAAAATCTAAAATCTAAAATCTAAAATCTAAAATTGACTGACAGCGCAGGAAAGTAGCAGGGGATGTTGGATTTATAGCACCACCCAAGTTTAGTTGATACCAGGAGGATAGCATGAGGAAAATCAAGGCCCGACAAACGATAAGTGCCATAGCAGCACTGCCGATCGTACTAATAGCCAATACCGCTCAAGCTTTTGCCGCTGATACCGGTCAGAAAATAGATCCAATTAAGAAAGTTTCGGATTTTGGCGATGAGCTTGATTTTGATTTTGGCGCACCAACAACAATCAGCATTGAAGAAAGCGAGGATTGGGATGAACCTGATTTTGCAGCTACTTTAGATATGGAGATTAGTAAATTTATGACAAACAATCTTCAAGCTGTAATTGATGAGCCGCCGCCGATAGTTTATCTCAGTGCGGCGAGGGGCCAGTCAAGCAAGGAATGCCGGATTTCAGCGATATGCGAATAACTGAATCGGATTTGCGCGATTTTGGCGATGGCTGGGAACCCCGCACACAAAGACTCTTTTGCTGGGTACAATTTGAGCAATTATCAAGATTTCAGTAAAATCCGGTCGATTTTGCTGAGAATATGCGAATAACAGAGTATGTATTTTTTTGGGTATGCTTTAATGCGAGCGGCAACAACAATAAGTATGCAGGCTGAAATAAACTTAACTAATTGATAGTTCCCAGTGATTGGAAATCGCCCAAAAGGGCAGAAATAAAATTAATCATGTGATTGTTCGCTGTAATTTGCCAACGTAAAAACGGGTAAAAGTAAACTTAGAGCAACCCCCAAAACCGTTAGGACGCTCTTAATTGCACTTTCCCCTGCGATCGATTGCTTCCATCTGTTACACCCATTACATCCGTTACATCCGTTAAATAATCCGTAGCCGAACTTCCATCTGTTACACCCATTACATCCGTTACATCCGTTAAATAATCCGTAGCCGAACTTCCATCCGTTACATCCGTTAAATAATCCGTAGCCGAACTTCTTTTTCTCGGCAGTTGACAGTACCTATCCTGAGAAATTTTTTCAAATATTAATTATGATTAATTCGCACTGCCAGCAAGACACCGCAGCACAGCAAAACAAAAGTTCCCGACAAACTCTTTCCCGAACTCTGAGAATGTCTCAGGGGCAATTTTCGCTGATTTTGGTACGGTGCAATTACAGTGGGATGAGAGAGGAAACTGTACGGCAATTGCGAGAGGAGTCTGGTATTGAGATTCGAGAAATTGTCCTCCCGGCATCTGTTAAAACTCTTTACACGACGATAGAAACGGAACTTTCTGGCAGCCAGCCATCAGCTTTAATGGTGTTTGGATTGGAATCGGTAAGCGCGATCGATCGAGTGCTGAGTTCTACCAACTATGTGAGGGAAGAATTTCGGAATAATTTTCCCTTCCCGGTGGTGCTGTGGGTGACAGACAAAATCTTAAAAAAACTGATTCGGTTAGTAACAGATATCGAGACTTGGACGACAACTGTTGAATTTGTGCTCGGTCCAGACGACTTGGTGAATTTCCTGGGTAAAAGTGCCGATCGCATTTTTTCCAACATTTTAGAAAGCGGCAATTGGCGTTTAACTAATTCTGCCATTCTCGGAGCCAATTCTTTGAGTGAATTAGAGTCAGCTACCCAAGACTTGCAAACTTGCAACATCAGGTTAGAACCAGCTATTGAAGCGAGTTTGCAATTTATTCGCGGTCGGCACGAATATGCTTGTCACCGTATCCCTGCTGCTCTGGAATTGTATCAAAAAAGTCTCAAATTTTGGAAGTATCAAGTACCATTTATTGGAAGTAAAACAGAATTTAGCGATTTGTTATTTACCGTTCACCCGGCACCGGTATTAGAGGGACTTCTGCTATTTCACATCGGCCTTTGCTACCGCTTTCAAGCAGAACGACACCGCAGCGGAAACCGTCCTTACTGGACAGAAGCTAAGAATTATTTTCAGGAATGTATTGATGTTTTAGAAGGCGCTGGACAGTCGGAGTCCGTTGGTATATTTATCAATCAACTAGGCGAAGTATTGCAGCATTTAGAAGATTGGGATGCACTCTGGAATTTAGCTATCAAAGCTCGGAGGTTACATCAAAACATGGAACATTCAGCAGTTAATTTGGCTCAAGATTACGGCTTTTTGGCTAGAGTAGCCTTAGAGCAGAAGAATTGGCAAGGAGCGAAAGAATGGGCTTTAGTCGCTCTAGACGTTCTCAACTCGAATTTAGAAGCGATCGCACAGGGAACGCCTGTAAAGTCGCAGCATCAAGGCTTGTATCTGTTAATTTTAGCAGAGGCTCAGAGTCAGTTGGGCGAGATGCAGGAGGCGATCGCGCATTTAGAGCTTGCTCGCTCGGAAACCGAACCTTGCTACAACCCGCAACTGTATTTGCGGGTTTTAGAAATGCTGCGATCGCTCTATTTTCAGCGGGGAGAATATCTCGAAGCATTTCAAATTAAGCAAGATTATCGAGCGGTGGAACATACGTATCGGTTCCGAGCTTTTATTGGAGCCGGAAAGTTGCAGCCGCACAGAGAAGCGGTTAATCCCGTCGCCGAAACTCTTGTCGGCGCTGCTACTATTGCTGACGAAATTACTGCTTCCGGCAGAGAACAAGACCTCAATCGCTTGATATATAGAATGAACAATACCCCAGACAAACTGACAGTAATTTACGGTCAGTCTGGAGTTGGTAAAAGTTCAATTGTCACCGGGGGATTAGTACCGGCTCTCAAACAAAAAAAAATAGAAATGCGGACTGTTTTGCCGATAGTGCTGCAAGTTTACAACAACTGGCCGCGGGAATTGACCAGACAGTTATCTGCTGGTAAAGCTGAAATATTCGAGCCGGAAATTTCCGAAGCAGTAACAGTAGATTTTCCAGTAGATTTTCCAGGAGAAGCAGGCACAGCCACGGGAAATCTTATTTCGGGATTTAACGGCGGAGCGGCTGGGAACAATCAGGATAAAATTGAACCGTCAGACCCAGTAGAATTAATCATAGAACAACAGGCGATAGAATACGAAAACATTATCCAGGCTCTGCGAATAAATTCAGAACATTTAGTGACTGTTCTGATATTCGACCAATTTGAAGAATTTTTTTTCGTGTGGAAAGAACCAGCGGAAAGGCAGATATTTTTTGATTTTTTAAGGGAATGTTTAAAAATAAAATATTTAAAAGTTATTCTGTCTTTGCGTGAAGATTACCTGCACTATTTACTGGAATTTTCCCGACCCAAAAAAACGACAGAATTCATAAAAAATGATATTTTGGAGGACATTCTCAGCAAAGATATTCTGTTTTATTTGGGAAATTTTTCGCTGGGCGATGCGCGAGCGGTAATTCGCACTTTAACTGAGCGAGCGCAGTTTTACTTAGAACCAGAGCTGATCGAAGAATTAGTCAAAGATTTAGCTGGAGAATTGGGAGAAGTCCGCCCGATCGAACTACAACTTGTCGGCGCTCAACTGCAACAAGAGAACATTAGAACTTTAACTCAATATCAGGAACTAGGCAACAATCCGCAACAAAAATTAGTCGAAAGGTTTCTCGAAGAAGTCATCAAAGATTGCGGCCCGGAAAATGAAGTAGCAGCGCGCCGAGTTTTGTATTTGCTGACAGATGAAGAGGAGATCCGTCCCCTAAAAACCCGCGCCGAATTAGCCTCTAATTTAGCGACATTTGCTGAAGCAGACAAATTAGATTTAGTCTTAGAACTGTTAGTAAAATCTGGTTTAGTTTTTCGGTGGACGGAACTGCCGGCAGAGCTTTATCAGCTCGTTCACGATTATTTAGTTAGCTTCATTCGCCAGCAGCAAGAATTAGACCAAAAGGCAGAATTTGAGGAACTGCGAAAGCAAAATCAAATTAACCGAGATGAAATTGAACAAATTCGCAAAGATAGAGAGCGAGATGCTTTGCTGTCGGAAGCTAGAGACAAACAGCGCCAAGCTAGAGACAAACAGCACGAAGCGGAAGCTCAACTTTACCAATCTCGGAGATGGCAATTGCGGGCGGCGGTTCTAGGAGTGCTTGTACTCGGAGGTGTTTCGGCGATGGCTTTCGAGCAAGCAAAATTAGCAGAAAGCGCGCGGCAAGAAGCAGAAACCAGTCGGACTGATGCCCTAAATTCGGCGTCGGAAGCTTTGGTGCTTTCTAATGAAAAAAATCAATTAGGAGTGTTGGGAAATAGTATCAAAATCGGCCGTGATTCTCTGAAAAGTACAGCGCTGCCTGCGGACACTAAAAATCAAATTGCTGAAAGACTCAGACAAGCAGTTTCCGGGGTGCAAGAACGCAACCGTTTCGGGCAGCACAGCAAGTTTGTTTTGGATGTTAGTGTCAGTCCCGACGGCAATTCCGTTGCTTCCGCAAGTGCTGACAAAACTGTTAAATTGTGGAGCAAAGAAGGTAAGTTATTAAAAACTTTCAATCACCCGGATAGCGTGACGAGTGTTAGTTTTAGTCCGGATGGGAAAACGATCGCTACTGGTTGTGCCGATCGCACAATTAGAATTTGGCAAGTAGATAACGACAAAAATGCGATAGGCATTTTATCCGGCCACCGCGATATCGTCACCAGCGTCAGTTTCAGTCCCGACGGCAAAACCCTAGCTTCCGCCAGCCACGACAACACCGTCAAAATCTGGAACCTTGGGAACAAAAAATTGCTGCAAACCTTAACGGGACACAAAGACTGGGTGCTCGGCGTCAGTTTCAGTCCCGACGGCCAAACAATTGCCTCAGCAAGTGTTGACAAAACTGTCAAACTTTGGAACCGAGAAAGTAAAACCCAGAAATTTACAATTAATCCCAAAACATTAACCAAACATTCTGACATTGTTTACAGCGTTAAGTTCAGTCCAAACAGTCGAGAAATCGTCTCAGCAAGTGCCGACACCACAGCAAAAGTTTGGAACAGAAACGGTGAGGAAATCAGAACTCTCAAAGGACACAACGATGAAGTTGTCAGCGCGAGTTTCAGTCGCGACGGCAAAAAAATTGTCACTGGCAGTGCAGACGATACGGTGAAAGTTTGGAGTCGCAGCGGCACTTTGCTCAACACTTTTCGAGGACATCAAGACGACGTAAGGGCCGTAAGTTTCAGCGGTGACGGCACTATTGCTTCCGCAAGTAAAGACAAAATAGTGAAAATTTGGCAACCGGACAGCACTCCGCTGAATAAGATTTTATCGGGACACGGAGACTGGGTTTACAAAGTCAGTTTTAGTGCTGACAGCAAAACAATTGCTTCTGCTAGCGGGGACAAAACCGTGAGACTTTGGCGGGCTGACGGCAGTTTATTCAAAATCTTAGAAGGTCACAATGATTCTGTTACCTGGGTGAGCATTTCGCCTGATGATAAAACTGTTGCTTCGGCGAGCGATGACAAAACCGTGAAAGTCTGGAGTTTAAACGGCAAACTGTTAAATACTCTCAGCCACAGCGGCATTGTTAAAAGCGTGAGTTTTAGTCCAGACGGAAAGATAATTGCCGCCGCAAGTGCCGATCGCAAATTGTACCTCTGGCGCTGGAACGGTTCTAAAGCAACTTTGTTTGCCAAACTCGATCACAGCAATCCAGTAATTAGCGTTAGCTTCAGTCCCGACGGCAAAACTATTGCTACTGCTACCGCTGCTGAGGACAACGCAAGCGGGAAGAAAAAGGCTTTTGAAATTACCGGAGAAAAGAGAGTTTACCTCTGGCAATTTAACGGTTCGTCGGCGAAAATTCTAAAAACTCTCGACCACCAGGACAGCGTTAAAAATGTTAGTTTCAGTCCCGACGGGAAGACTATTGCTGCTGCTTGCGCTGACAAAAAAGTTTACTTGTGGGGGTTTGATGGAAAGGTGGCGAATTTAACTGAAAAACTCGACCACAGCGATACTGTAGAAAGCGTGAGTTTTAGTCCAGACGGCAAGTTGATTGCGGCGGCGAGTGGGGGAAATACTGTTAAGCTGTGGGATTTTGACGGCAAGAAGGCGCTGCTATCTAAGACTTTGGAATCGAGCGATCGCGTGTTGAGCGTTACTTTTAGTTCTGACAGCAAAACTCTGGCTTTTGCTAGTAGGGATAGGACTGTAATTCTGTTGCCTGTGGAGAATTTGGAACTGAATAATATCATTGCTCGGAGTTGCGAATGGTTGGGAGATTATTTGCAGAATGACCCGAATGTTGCTGAGGGCGATCGGCTGCTGTGTCTGGGGTTTGGGAAGCAGGCGTTAAATAAGAGGAAGTAAACCGTAAGCTAGGACGGGCTAGAAGCCCATCCCACAAAAATTATTTTTTCTTGTGGGGTGGGCTTCTAGCCCGCCCTAAAATTTAATTAAAATGACTTTTGCAAGATAAGACGGCGGTTGAAACCGCCGGGTATTCTTAAAACATCTATCTATTGACGAATTTTTTGTGTTGTAAATTTGCAGTAAATTAGACTAATACACTTAACAGCACATTAATCCGCAATTCCAACAAAAGGTAAACCGCATGGATGTCAACTCCCAAAATGTCCAACCAATCCCGCCATTCAACGAGACAAACGAGGAAACACCAGAGATAGGTGGCGGTTTGCCCGTAATAGAATATTGGGCAAAACATACATTGTCCCCGGAAGGCCCGAAACTTTGGAAAACTTTGCTGCACAAAAGTGCTTGTTTGTCATGTTCTTGGGGCACTGGCGGGCAGAAAGGAGGCTTTACAAATGAAGAGGGCGAAAAACTTCAGCGCTGCATGAAAAGCGTTGAAGCAATCTCCGCTGAAATCAAGCCGGCTATCTCTACTGAATTTTTTGAAAAGAAGAGTATTGCAGAACTTCAGCAATTAACTTCAATGGAAGCCGACAGGTTGGGAAGGCTGAGTTTTCCGATGATTTTGCGGGCTGGTTCATCTCATTACGATCGCATTTCTTGGGAAGAAGTTTATCAAATTGCCGAAGCTGCTTTTCGCAAAACCCCCGAACGAGTGGCATCTTACAGTTCCGGCCGCTCTTCCAACGAAGCGGCTTTTCTGCTGCAATTGATGATGCGGGCGATGGGTTCCAATAACTTAGCAGATTGTTCCGATCTCTGCCACGCTCCCTCGACAACCGGCTTAAGCGAAATGTTTGCCACCCGCACCTCGGTAGTGAGTCTAGAAAACTTGAAGGAAGCAGATTGCGTGATACTAGCCGGCAGCAATTCTTCCTACAACCATCCCCGTTTGATGAACGAATTGATTAAAATTCGCGACAAAGGCGGTAAAATAATTGTAATCAATCCGGTGATGGAAATCGGGTTAGTCAAGTTTGGTTCTCCCGCATTTCCGATCAAGTCGCTCATCCCCGGTTCCGATATTTCCTCGCTATACTTGCAACCAATTCCCGGCAGCGATACGGCACTATTTCTCGGCATTCAAAAGTCTGTAATCGAACAAGGATTGCTGGATGAAAAATACTTGCAAGCTTATACAGAAGGCTGGGAAGCAGCAGTCCAGCACGCCCGCGAAACTTCTTGGGAAACTATTACTGAAACCTGCGGAGTTTCCCGTCCAGAAATTGAGGCAGCAGCCAAAATTATCGGCACGTCACAGCGGGTTGTCTTCGGTTGGGCGATGGGAATTACCCAACACGATAACGGTGTAGATAACGTTTTCAGCATCGCCAACACGGCCTTAATGACGGGAAATGTCGGCAAAGAAGGGGCGGGATTAATGCCCGTGAGGGGACACTCAAACGTCCAAGGATTCGGCTCTATGGGCGTCACTGTGAAGCTGAAAAAAGAAATTCAACAAGCTTTAGAAAAGTTATTGAATCGTCCCCTCAGTCCTGTTAAGGGTTACGAAACTCGATCGCTCATTGAAGCAGCAGATGCAGGCAAAGTCGATACACTGATCTGTCTGGGCGGCAACTTGTATGGGGCAAATCCCGATTCAACTCAGGCCAAACGCGCTTTAAGCAATGTTGAAACCGTTATCTACCTCGCAACCAAACCGAATTTAGGGCATTTTCACGGATTGGCAAAGCACAATACAATTGTGATTCCGGTGCTGAACCGCTTTGAAAACCCCCACAAAACAACGGTGGAATCTGGGAATAACTTTGTGCGTTTAAATGATGAGGGCGAAACTCATCTCCAGAATTCTGATTTGATTCCTGAAGTACATTTTTTGACGGAATTAGCCAGCAGAATTCACGGCGATTTTCCTGTTGAGTGGCGGCAACTTCAAGATACAAAATACGTTCGGCAATTGATTGCGAGAACTATTCCCGGCTATGAAAAAATAGCGGCAATTGATGAAACTAAAGAGGAATTCACCATCAGCGGTCGCATTTTTACAGAACCTAAATTCCCTACAGAGTCTGGGAAAGCGAAGATGTTTGTCACGCCTTTACCTAAGCTGAAATTACCGGAAGCGAAAGAGTTTGGAGTCCCGGAATCGGTGCGGGGTTTAGTTGTGGCATTGATGACGGGACGCAGCTATTCTCAGCACAATACTGTGGTTTACAAAATTGACGATAAGTACCGGGGAATGCCGCACCGCAACTGCATTTTGATGAATCGTGCGGATGCAGAAAGCGCGGGTTTGCAAGAACATCAGCGGGTTACGGTGCAGGGAAATGTGGGAAAAATGGAAAATGTCGAGGTGATTTACGGGGCGGTTCGTGAGGGTGCTGCTTTGATGTTTTATCCTGAAGTTAATGTGATTTTTCACCCGGAAATTGAAAAGCGATCGGGCACGCCTGCTTACAAGCGGGTACCTGCTTTTGTTTATGCAGAAAGGTAAAAACAGAATACTACAGATACCTGCTTTCTTCAAGAATTGGGGGATGTAAACAACGTACTTGAAGCAATAAAAAAATCAGATTGCCCGATCGAACTCAGGACAATTCCCGGCAGCACAGCCAAGACTTGTCCGGTGCTGCCGATCCGAATTTCAGTACCATCACCTGAAGGTGCGATCGACAATTGCTCAAATCTCAAACCATCAACTAACACCAACAAATCCACACCATCAGCAAAATCAACAATCGTATCCGTACCCCCACCCAGCTCCAACACAATGCCATCGATACCGACACCGGTGATAATAGTATCGTTTGCCCGACCGCCCCGCAGCAAATCCGCCCCGCCCCCGCCAGTTAACAGGTCCATGCCTTTGTCGCCGTAAATATAGTCACCGCCTTCGCCACCGTCCAAACTATCGCTTTGCCGCCCCCCACTAATCGTGTCGGTTCCCGCACTGCCTAGAATACTGTTAGGTAATTCATTTCCAAGTACCTGGTCATTCCCCGATGAGCCTACCAGATTTTCGATATCCGCGCCAAAAGCAATGTACGTGCCAAAGGTTTCAGTTGTATAAAGCCGATCGGGGACACCGGGCGACAACTGCGAAAGTTGTAAATAGTAGCTCAGATCTCCCAAAGCGCTCTTTGCTGTTAGCGGCTTACCCTGATTCATGTCGAAACTATAGACGTTGTTGGCCGGCAGTGCCGAAAAGTCCAAAGTATCACTGCCGCCGCCGTCCCAGATAGTTTGAACCGTATTGAAATTAGTGCTGTCGAATTTGTAAACATCATCGCCATCGTTAAAGTCCTCGCGCGCGCCGTAGAGATACTGCAAGGCCCGGATGTCATAGGCCATCAAACTCCGGGGTTCTTCGGCGTTGGGGTCGCTAGCTCTGGCATCTAGGGGATTGTAGGACATGATCGTATTTCTCGTATTGTCCTTGTCAAACGGCAGATACGGAAGGTCTTCGGGGTTTCCTGTTAAGCCGCTGCTGGAGTCGTTGTAGTTGCCGGGGTGCTTCAAACCCATCGCATGACCGATTTCGTGAATTAAAGTAGAGTGGCCGTAACTGCCGGGGCCTGCGGAAAAAGCTCTTTCCGGATCGTTTTCATTGAGCTTTTGGAGGTGGATGGCGACCGCGCCCAACTGACCCGGATAACCACTGTAGGCATAGCCGTCAGCACCCGGCCCGTCAGAAAACATAATTCTGATGTTGCTTTGGGCCGAGTCTGGAACTTCTACAAAGTTGAGCGGCAAGACTGTGGCATAATTGTCCCGCAAGATTTGGCGGACATTCTGTTTGATGCCATCGTTAACTTCCTCAATATTGGTTTCGCTTCTATCTGCAAAATAACTGTCCGAGCTGTCAGCAGTCACAAAACTGTAGGTGATGGTGCCGCCGGGAGCCACGTTCCATTTGTCTGGCTGTTGGGGGTTTGCTCCACTGCTGATCAGCAGAGCATCGATATCGTTAGAGTTGCTGAAGGCGGAAGCTTGAGCGGCCGATCGTTCGGCCCCCGAATCTGAGGTTTGAGCGCGGCTGTTACAGATCGGGCAGCTATGTTTTGAAGAACCTTGCAACAAATCTGAATTGTTATTAGTTAAATCACTCAGAGTGTAAACAGACATGAGGTTGCTTCCAATTCGAGGCAAGAGGATGTTGATTAATATTATTAAATAAACAGATATGAAAGTCAATTCATAAAAATTATGACTTTGACTTCATAAAAAGAATATTTATTAATAAATGTTACAAACAAACGATCGGTTGTCACGAATGATTTGAGCTTGCTGCTATTAACTCTTAATTTGCAAAGCTCTACCCCGCCAAGTCCATCCCCAGCCGGTTTCTGTTTTAATCGCAGAACAGATCGCAATTGCGGCCACTAACGCACCTCCGAAACCTCCAAACCACCAGTATTTCGTCGGACATTCAGAAATCTCGGCACCCAAGCGGCGCAAAGTGTAATGCTGCCAATTTACGATTAGGGATAAACAGATAGTTAACCAGGTAATTGGTTGGCAGGTCGCGGCTGACCTGCTAATATTTTTAGGCGGGGGTGGTTGAGATGCTGTTGCAGGGTTTGGCCGAGATCCTTGGTGTCGTCTGTCGATCGATCGCCTACAATTAAAACCTCTAAGTTGTCCGCAGACAGCGGTGTACTCTCCCTCATGGCGATCGCGCAATCCCGAATATTCTCGGCTTCGTTGTATGCTGGTACGATTACCGAAACTTTAGGAAACTGCGCGGCGGACTCCGGTGACAGCTTGACCTAACTTTTGTCGGTTCGAGGCGCATTTTTGACCGATCAACCCAAATTCTTAGTGTAAGCTCTACTTACAATCAGAGAAAAAATTAGCAGGGTTAACAATATCAAAGCGAACAGACCTCAAAATTTCGCTAGACTATTTGTCTCCCTAAATATTAAAAAATCTTAAAACAAAAAGCTAGTCGATCGCCCGAAAAGTTATTTTGACCGAAAGCATCCAGGATACAAGCCCCCGGATTCATCCGTGGGGTCAATGCTTCAATCTAAAATCTAAAATCTAAAATCTAAAATCGATTGACCGCCTCTTTTGCTATAATTTGTGAGCATCTTTCGGCTCGCCCGCAGCGAGGGGCAAGACCCCTCACCCAGACAGCGACCGAAAAGCCGAGGATAAATATCAGTTGTCAGAGGATATTGGAATGGGCGAATTTTTTACAGTCGATGTGTTTGCGAACACGATAGCGGTACTCGGCGCTTTGGGTTTTTTATTTTTGGGATATCAAGCTTTGCAGATGTTGAAAAGATAAAGTATGTCAGAACACAGAGGTTGCACCATTGTCAAGAACGGGCAAGATGCCCGTGAAGCGAAGAATAAGTTTTCTCGCTTCACAGGCATCTTGCCTGTTCCTAAACAAGTAATTGAGAATGGTGCAATATCTCAGTCAGAAGTCAGAAGTCAGAAGTCAGAAGGAAAGAAGTCCGATGGAAGTCGTCCGATGGAAGTCGGAAGAAGGAAAGAAAGAAGAAGGAAAGAAACAACTATTCCGAATACCCAATGCCCTGTTTTGCGAATGCCCAATTCCCTGTTTTGCGAATGCCCCGGAACACCTAATTTACCTGAAAAAGGCTATACAAGTGACCCAACAGTGAAACTGTTTCTTGCGAAAATCAACCAAAAAAAGGCTGCGTTATTATCATGGTGAGCCAACTTTTAGATGGACGCTATCAAATCATTGAAGTCATAGAAACAGGAGAATTTGGACAAACCTATCTGGCCAAAGATATTCGCCGTCCGGGCGAACCGCAGTGCTTTGTCAAGCACCTGCGTCCCGGTACCAGCGAACCGAAATTAATTAATACTACGCGCCGTCTTTTTCAAAAAGAAGCAGAAGTTCTAGAAAAGCTCGGCCAACACGACCAAATTCCTCAGCTATTCGCTTATTTTGAAGAAAATGAAGAATTTTTCTTAGTTGAATCCTTTGTTGCCGGTCACTCGCTATCAACCGAAATTGTACCGGGCAAACCTCTAAGCGAAGAAAAAATGATTGCTTTGCTGAAGGAACTGTTAGAAATTTTAGTGTTTGTACACGGACAGGGAGTAATTCACCGAGATATTAAACCGGCCAATTTAATCCGCCGCTATTCAGACAACAAGTTAGTTTTGATTGACTTTGGCTCGGTGAAAGAAATTCACATCGCTCAAAGACAAGCGCCGGTAACTGTGCGGATTGGCACGCTGGAATATATGCCGATCGAACAATTTCAATACAACCCGCAACTCAACAGCGATATCTACGCTTTGGGAATGATTGGCATCCAAGCAATGACGGGTTTGCCCGCTTACGATTTGCCGAAACTGCGGGATTTGAAAAATTCTAATAAAGGCGAAATTGTTTGGCGGCATTTAGCCACGTGTTCTCAAGCGCTGGCCGATGTTTTGGACAATATGGTGCGCTACGATTTTCGGGAGAGGTACCAGTCGGCGGCGGAAGCTTTAGCTGATTTGAGGAAAATTGGCGACCGCTCCCGGGCGCGGATTCCCAAGCTGACAATATATCGCGAAGAAGTCGATCGGCGCAGTAGCAGCCGGGGTGAAATTACAGTCGTCGGTCGGAGAATATTAGAAGAATTGCGCGTCAGTTTGGAGTTGTTGCCAGAAGAAGCAGAGGCGCTCGAAGATGAGGTATTGAACCCTTACCGCAAATACAGGGAAAAAGGCGAACGCTACGAACAATCGCTGCAAGAAGCAATGCAGCAAGAATATCCGTTTTCTGGGGAAACTCGCGACGAGTTAAAACGTTTGCAGCAAGTTTTAGGACTTACCGACGAAGATGCCGCCAGAATCGAAGAATTAGTCGTTCCTAAATCTTTATTCGCTAAATTGTACAAGGCGATCGCCACAGTTTTGGAGGGACACCGCAACCCCAATGGGCCACCAGCCAACAGCGCCCCTCTACTCGAATTGCAGGCAAGTCCGGCGGTATCCCCGCAGGTAAATCTGAACGGAAAAACCGATTTGTCGAGCGCCAGCGCAGCAGCGATTGTCCCCAAAGAAACTCGCAAATTCAATCCTTATCTCGCTGGGGCAACAATTGCGGCTCTCTTAGCTGCGATCGGCGGAATTTACGGATATCTCAAGTGGCAAGAATGGCAGCAGCGAACCCAAAAAGAATCCCAACAGCTCAATCAAATTGAAGCTCTTTATAAAGCCAGCAATTATGAAGGCTGCATCAGCCAAATACCGACAATTGCCAACACTTCCAGCACCTATTCGTCCGCTCAAAACATACAGGAACAGTGCCAAGCAGGTCTGCGGTGGAAGAACGCTAAAGTCAAAAATTTCGCTCAGCATTCAGATGCAGTTGGGTCTGTTGCTTTCAGTCCAGACGGCTTAATGTTAGCCAGCGGTTCTAAAGACAAAACCATCCAAATTTGGGATTTAGCTACAGGCAAGTCTATCCGCACTTTTCCAGGAGATTCCTCCACTATTTGGTCGGTTGCTTTTGACTCAAACGGTACGAAACTGGCTACTGGCACCGGTTTTTGGCGAGTCATGCTGTGGGATTTGAAAACAGGGCAAGTGATTCGCACTCTCGACCACACTGCTTCTGTTTGGTCTGTCGCTCTCAGCCCCGACGGACAGCTAGTGGCTAGCGGCAGCGGAGACAAAACCACAAAGATTTCAGATGCAGCAACTGGCAGTTTGATTCAGAATTTGCCAGACCATACAGATTTTGTTTATTCTGTTGCTTTCACTCCCGATGGAAAAAGTTTGGTTAGCGCTTCTAAGGATAAAACAATTACAATTGTTGATGTAGCAACGGGGAGGTTGCTAAAAACTCTTCAGGGACACGGCGAGCCGGTGAGGTCAATTGCTATTAGCCCCGACGGCAAGACAATTGTTAGCGGTTCCTACGATGAAACTATTAAAATCTGGAATCTCGAAAATGGAGATTTAATTCGCTCGATCAAGGGACATTCTGATGATATTGTCTCGGTTGCTATCAGCCCGGACGGGAAGTTTATTGCCAGCGGGAGCAAGGATAAAACTATTAAAATTTGGGATTTTGCTACCGGAGAATTGCTGAATACTTTGACGGGACATTCTGATGAGGTTTATGTGGTGACTTTTAGTCCTGACGGCACAACTATTGCTAGCGGTTCTAAAGACAATACTATTAAGTTGTGGCTGAGGTAATACCATTTTAGATTTTAGATTTTAGATTTTAGATTTTAGATTTTAGATTGGAATGACTTACTGCTTAATGGTTGGGAACTTCCCTACACTTACATCCTTGTGAGGAACTGGTGTAATTAGTCATTGGTCATTTAATTGCTATATAATTCAGCTCGTTGTTTAAGGCTTTGGGAAAGTGCAAATAAGGTGTTTCTAATTCGTCCTCAGTTGGAAAATTTTCAGTTGAGTGCTCTCGGATTTGAAAAAAGGGCGTTGCTGAACTAGGGTATGATGAAGTTGTCCTCCGAGCGTCAAAAATCACACACATTTAAAAGCAATATTATG
>NZ_JAUBTB010000111.1:0-20276 GCF_036704965.1 Microcoleus sp. F10-B2
AACTTTTGTTGCATCTGTGGAAAAAATCCTGAAAGAATTTGGAGAAAACTATGTAATTAATTTTGTCTAGCTACTTATCCCTTTACACATATAAAAGCTGATTGGCAATTTCATCAGCCGTTAACGTATTTAATAGAATAGCAACCCGTTGGACAATTTCATAGGCGTTCTTTTGAGGAGTCACAATAATTCCAGAATGTTCCCATCCTTCTGTCATATATTCTAGGTGTAATAGCTCAAAATCCACGCGATTGTGAGTGAGCAAACATCGATCGACAGATGCAGCATAAGCCAATTGTTGGCTATCCAATTGACTCAACATTCCCTGTTCGCTGGTTGTCGTCACATCAAAACCCCTAGCCCGCAGCAAAGTCGCTACCAGCCTAGAAACATCTTCATCTGTATGAATAGTTGCAAATAGTTTCACAGTTTTTTCATGGCCGCTTTCACAGCAGGATGAATCAATTCTTCGGGAATTCGATTGCGCTCAATATAAGTATTTATTTCTTCCTGGTTGTCCAAATAAAAGCTCAGTGCGTCAAAAATTTGAGCTAATTTCAGATGAGGTAAGTGCATCGGGATTTCTTCAGGAGTAATACCCAAACGCCACAACTCCACGATCGCACGAACGGAAGTTCTCGTTCCTGCGATAATTGGTTCCCCTTGCAAGATTTCAGGGTGACGTGCGACATAACGCGAAGCAGATTGTGTAGTCATGGGAGATTAACCGGACACATCGATCTTGATTATAACTTACGCTAAAACGCCATTAGGTCGATCGCACTTTAATATAACCGAATTTTGATTTTTCAAATGTTAAGCTTATTTAACTATAAAGCCTGGTTTCGCTGCTACTTTCAGTGAGGGAAAATACATGAAAATTCGAGAATCTCAAGGTAAGAGCGTCTGGAACCATTCTGAGGGTTGGTGCTGCGAGCCTCTTGACCCCATACCGCCCGGTCATATTGCCCTAGCCGTTGAAGCGATAGATATTAATCTTGTAGATTGGGATATCGAAGAAATTGGGGAAAAAGCAGGTTTTGATATTCAGTACAAATACACGGGAGTGAATGACCCGAAAGATTCATCTTTAGCTTGCGTAACTCAGTTTGTCGGCATTTATGAAGACTCGTCAAAGCTCGATCGCGATGTGGAAGTTTTGATTGCAGCCGGCATCCCGCGTCATTTATTTAAAATACTGACTGACAACGATGACATTGATTTGAAGCCTGTCACGCAATACCTCAAAGCAGTTTCATAATGTCTTGAGTGTAGCGCAATTGTTCTTTTTCCGAAAGTGCGTGAAGCGGAGCTATCCCGTAGGGAATCGCCCTTTTTTCCAAAAGTGCGATCGCCCTTATCTAACTTCTCTTCTCCTCACATTCCTAAGCAACTGCAAGTTCATATTGCAGAACTAAGATTTCATCAGCTTTCAACATAGCCATAGCATATTCACTCCCTTGACTATCAGCAAACTCCACTAAATACTGACATTCCTTTCCCGTCTCATACACTTCAACAATAGTTCCCACAAGTCCAACTGGCAAACTAGAAATAGATGCGTATTCTGGTTCCACTAGCGCTAATCGCGTATTTGAAATCGGCTTAAGAATCGCAACAGAATCCAAAACTCTAAAGTGTTTCATCATAGTTTAAGAAAAGCTGAAATTCAACAACGGTTAGAATTAGTTGAAGTAATTTTCCATAAGTACCTTCTCAAGGTTTTAGGGGCAGGTTTAGTTAGGATATACGCGATCGCACCGAGTTTACCCCTTTCACGCACCCGCCCTCCCCACGCTAGGATTTACACCTTACTTGGGCCTTAAATTCGCGCTGCTAAACTCAGAAGCCACAATCATCGACCCAATCCCCGCATCCGTAAATATTTCTTGCAGCAAAGCATGAGGAATTCGACCGTCAATAATGTGAGCACCCTTCACACCCTGAGCCAAACTCCGCACACAACAATTAACCTTCGGAATCATCCCCCCAGACACAACTCCCGACTCAACCAACTCTCTCGCTTCCTGAATATCCAACTTAGCAATCAGACTCTCCGGCTTGTGATAATCCTCTAAAATTCCCGCAGTATCAGTCATCAAAATCAACTTTTCGGCTCCCAAACCAGCCGCAATTTCCCCAGCCACCGTGTCAGCATTAATGTTGTAAGATTGACCTTTTTCATCCGCCGCCACGCTCGACACCACCGGAATATAACCGCTGTTCACCAAAGATTCCAAAATCTGGATTTTCACGCCGCTGACTTCACCCACAAACCCAATTCCCTCGCGGCCGTCAGGACGAGCTTGAATCAGATTGGCATCCTTGCCGCACAATCCCACTGCTTTGCCGCCAGCTTGGTTGATTAACGAAACAATTTCTTTATTTACTTTCCCCACCAAAACCATTTCTACAACTTCCATCGTCGCCGCATCAGTCACTCTCAAACCATCCTTGAATTGCGGCTCAATTCCCAATTTTTCCAGCCAAATATTAATTTCCGGGCCGCCGCCGTGAACCACAACCGGACGCATCCCCACGCAAGCTAGCAGCACAATATCCCGAACCACCTTGTCTTTGAGAGTGCTATCTTTCATCGCCGCACCGCCATATTTGACCACTATGGTGCGACCGGCAAAGTGTTGAATGTAAGGCAGTGCTTCGGACAGCACCTCTACTCGATTAGTGTCCGAATTCCTAACAAAATCGCTTTGTTTGAGCATGGGTAAATTACAAAAGACTAAAAACTTAATTCTAAACTTTAATGGCTAAAGCACATATCAACAGCCACAAAAATCACTTTTTGCCTTGAATTTATCTACGCGCAGGCTCGATCGCCCTTATTGAGCCCAATCCTCTAAATCTTCATAGGTTTTTTTAATAACATTATTAAAAATAATGTATTATAACTTATACATTTTTTGCTAAAGTCAAGAAATGTATAGCTCCCTTGATTTACTTAACGTTTTATGTTAAATGCTGTCGCCCCGGACTCCGAAAACCTTCAGTACAAGCTAGCATCAGAGGCTGACTCGTCCCCCCGGATGACGGTATTTTGCGATTTAGACGGGCCGATCGTCGATGTGTCCGATCGCTACTACACCACCTATCAACAGGGATTGGCCGACACTCAAGCAGCTTATCTTGCTAGGGGAATCAACCTCAACCTTCAAATACTCAGCAAACCACAGTTTTGGCAAATGAAACAAAACCGAGTGCCCGATGCTGAAATAGCCAAAAGTTCCGGCTTGTCGGGAGAAGAAATTCACGTTTTTCTCGGATGCGTAAGTCGGATTGTCAATCAGCCAGACTTGTTGCACTTAGATCGCATCCAGCCGGGAGTGCAATGGGCGATCGCACTTCTTCATTCCCGCGGCGTGCGGCTGATTTTAGTCACCCTGCGGCCGAGAAATCAAGCCGTTCAACTGTTGCAAAATTACGGTTTAGCCAGACTGTTTACCTGCATTCGGGGAACTCAGATGTCGGATGCCGCCTATCACAACTATACAGCTTTAAAAACCGAATTGTTGGCTGAAGTTGCAGAAGAATTTGAGTCATCCTTGGGTTCCGCTTGGATGATTGGAGATACCGAAGCAGATATCCTCGCGGGACAAGCATTGGGAATACCCACAATTGCCGTTACCTGTGGCATTCGCAGCCGCTATCAACTGCAAAAGCACCAGCCTAATTTCATTCTCAGCGATTTAATTATTGCGGTTCATCACTTATTAGGTTCGGCACCACAAGTAATAGTAGAATGACAACAGTTAACTGTTGACCAATAAACATCTCCAACAAATAAAGAATCATGCGATAGCTTTAATCTTAAAAAATAATTTTCCCTTAACTTTTTAGATCTTTCACCAATGGAGCAAGATTTTCAGAGAACTGTTGCCTTCTTCTTTATTAGATCAGGTAAAAAAAAATGATTCTGAATAGCAATCGGTTCTTCAAATATTGAGTGAATTTGAGTTGCGGGGTAGATAGCTATGAACAGCCAATAGAAAGACCTACAGACTATAAAGAGCAAAAAAAATACTATTCAGGCAAGCCACCGAAAAGACCTACCTTAAAAAATCAAATAGTGGTGATGCCGAATGGCAGGGCTGTTTCATTCTCAGGAAAACCAGCCTTTTGTAGGGGTCGTGCTCCCGTGCCGACCCTCCCCATCCACGATTTGTTAGGCGTTTCACTCTCTTGGGGCAGGCACGGGGGGCAGCCCCTACAAGAGAATGAAACAGCCCTGTGCCGAATGGCAAAGAAATCGTTGATGTAGTAGTTGGAGAAAATGGCTGTCTGCCCCTAAAGGGCCGTCCGCCATAAACCAAGCGGGGAGAAGATTTAGAAGTTTTTGGAGATGTCTATTGATACTCAAACCCCCGAAAGCAATATTTCCCGACATTCCCGCTCACAACAATTAAAGGTTTTGACAAAATCTTGACAGTTACAAGTAAAGTAATATATCATGCTCTCAAATGTGTTGATGCTCATCTACACACCTAAAGCAAACCTTGAACACCGCATAATTCCCTTGATGTGTGTCGATGCCATATGCAGTAAGCTTTTCAGGGTGTAAAATAGATGTTTTTGAGACGAGAAACCTCCATAGCGTACCTTGCGCGTGTCCCCTAGGAACGAGGATGTAGCGGAACGCCATAGACGAATAAGACCATCCTTTTACTGAGTTGTTGTTGTCAGCCCCAACTTCAGCCGGAGGCAAGTTCCCAGGCATGGAGTGGTATAACACTTTTAAGTAAGTACATAAATTGTCTCTAAGTCAAATTTTGGCAACACAGCAAAAATGAAGGAAATATTCAACAGTCTTTTGTATCCATTTCAAATACCATTTTTGACCTCATCTCAAATTTATTGGTTGTATGTGCTTTCAACTGTTTTACTGGCGACAATACTATATATATTTGGTTCAGCAAATCGGGACAAAGGGGAAAATTTACTAGAATACCTTTTACCTAAAGAAGTTTATTTACATCCTTCATCTATTACTCAATACAAATATTTTTTTTTTATTTCCTTGTTCCAGATATTTTTCGTAGTGCCAACAACACTATTTGTAGCAAACGTTGCCGATATAACTTGCCAAATTTTGATACAAATTACGGGGATCACCACACCTTTTGTCGTCACGAGTCCCCAATTATGGCAGCATATCATATTCAGCATTTTTGTAGCATTATTAGGTGACTTTGCTAATTTTTTATACCATTCTCTGGCTCATAAAATTCCTATTTTGTGGGAATTTCATAAAGTGCATCATTCAGCCGAAGCTATCACACCATTGACTGTATATCGCATTCATCCATTCGAGCTTTTTTTAGGTACAATAACGATTGTTACAATCACTAATTTAGGAGCGGGCATCTGGACTTACTTATTTGGGAACGGGATGAAAGAGCTATTAGTTTATGGAGTCAGCTTTGAGATTTTTATCTTTTATTTAGCAGGATATAACTTGCGTCATTCTCATATCTGGTTAGCTTATCCTCAGTGGCTCAGCCATATTTTTATCAGTCCAGCACAACACCAAATTCATCATAGTGTAGACCCCAAACATTATGATAAAAACTTTGGTTATATATTCGCATTTTGGGACTGGATGTTTTGCTGTTTATACGTACCAAGTAACTATGAGAAACTGAGCTTTGGTTTACCAAATGAAGAATCAAATTTGTTTAATAGTGTCACCAATATATTTTTACAGCCTTTGAAAGCAATTGGCAAGAGAATCAGCAAAAACTCAGTCTAATCAAAATGCCTATTTAACTCACTGTTGATATTTTCCCATCTGGCATTTACTCAATCGAGAACAGCTAGAGGTGGTCAAGTATAATAGTACTGATTCCAGCCACTAAAAAATAGTTATTCCCGTCATTTTCTGGCAGTTAATATGAACAAAGCACCCTTAGATTAACGCCATCAGACCACTGTCTTTAATAAAAATTCAGACCTAACAACAGAAATGAAATATTATCAAAACAAGTGTATTCATCAGGTGTTTGCAGAGCAGGTAGAAAAAACACCTGACGCAGTAGCAGTCGTATTTGAAAACCAGCAATTGACCTACAGAGAATTGAATGCAAAAGCTAATCAACTGGCACATCACTTGCAAGCGATGGGGGTAGGTTCAGAGGTATTGGTGGGTCTATGCGTAGAGCGCTCTATTGAAGTAATTACAGGAATTCTCGGTATCCTCAAAGCGGGTGGAGCTTATGTTCCCTTAGACCCTGCTTATCCCCAAGAACGTCTGGCATTTATGTTAGAGGATACTAACTTAAAAGTGCTTTTAACTAAAACAGAGTGGATAAAGATACTACCTGTTACTACCGCTTCAGTGATTTTTCTTGATGCAGACTGGCAGAAAATTGAGCAACAAAGCCAACAGAACCCAGTGTGTGATGTGACACCGGAAAACCTCGCTTACTTAATATATACTTCTGGCTCTACTGGCAAGCCAAAAGGAGTACAAATGCCTCATGCCAGTGTTTGTAGTTATATTAAGGCGATCGCTAAAATAATCCCAGTCAGTAGCCACGATATTTATCTCCACACAGCATCTTTCTCATTTACTGCCTCAGTCAGACAAATATTCTTGCCTTTATCCCAAGGTGCTACAAGTATCATTGCCACCCGTGAACAAACTAGAACTCCCCTGAGCCTATTTGAATTAATCCAAACGCAGGGTGTCACTATCTCTGATGGTGTACCTTCCGTGTGGCGTTATGGATTAATGGCTTTAGAAAGCTTAGATCAAAAATATACAAAAGCACTGAGCGAATCAAAATTAAGATTAATAGTATTTGGTGGCGAATTACTACCCTATCAATTAATTAAAAAGTTACGCAACCTGTTTCAAACACCACCCCGCTTTTTTAATATTTTAGGTCAAACAGAAACTATTGGACATGGTTTTTATCCCATTCCAGAGGACTGCAACCTGGAAGAGGGATATGTCCCAGTCGGTCATCCTTTAGAAAAGATTCAGCAGGTTTATGTACTCAACTCCCAACTTGAGCTAGTAAAAATTGGTGAGTCTGGTGAACTACATATTGCAGGTTCTACCTTAGCTCGTGGCTATCTAAACCGGACTCAAGCGAATGCTGAAAAATTTATTGATAATCCTTTTGAGCCACAAAAACGACTTTTCAAAACTGGCGATGTAGCTCGCTACTCCAGCAACGGTACTTTAGAAATTCTTGGTCGGATCGACTTTCAGGTAAATATTCGAGGGATGCGAGTTGAACTGGAAGAAATCGAATCTGTATTGAAACTTCATCCCAATGTCCGGGAAGGTATAGTCACCGTTAGAGAAGATATCCCAGGAGACCAGCGCCTAATAGCCTATATTGTAGCTAATAATCAAACCTCTAATTGGGGAGAAATCCGCATTTTTTTAGAGCAAAAACTACCAGATTATATGGTTCCTAATGCCTTTGTGCTGATGGAGAAACTGCCAGTATTACCCAACGGCAAATTAGACCGCAACAGTTTACCTGCACCAAATATATCTGCTGATATTCATAACTTTGTGGCGCCCCGTACCCCAAAAGAACAAGTTATAGCTAAGATTTGGGCGGAAGTTTTAGGATTAGAAAAAGTAGGCATTTATGACAACTTTTTAGAATTGGGAGGGCATTCGCTGCTTGCCAGTTTAGTTATATCTAGATTGCGCGAAGCCTTATCTGTGGAATTATCGGTTAGCGTTTTCTTTGAATTGCTTACTGTAGCCAGTTTAAGCGAAAATCTTGAAGATTACTATTATCACAACCAGCAAAATGAAACCTTACCAATATTAGAGTCAATTGACCGTTCTGTTGAATTACAATTATCTTTGATTCAGCAGCGATTTTGGTTTCTCGACCAAATGGAAGGGGCAAATGCTGCCTATAATATTGCCAGAGCGTTGCGTTTAGTTGGTCGGCTGAATTTAACAGTACTCCAACAAGCTATAGATTCAATTATTCAACGCCATGAAACCCTGCGTACTTCCTTTGGCATGGTAGATGAAAAACCAGTGCAATTTATTGCTGCAACTGTACCATTTACTTTACCATTAGTGGACTTACAAGAATTACCAGAAGTTGCGCGACTGACTGAATTACAAAGATTAATTACCGCAGAATATACACAAACTTTTGATTTAAGCACAGCACCTTTATTAAGAGTTAAAATCATTCGCCTAGAGTCAGATTCCCACGTCCTGCTGGTAACAATGCACCACATCATCTCTGATGCTTGGTCAGTAGGAATTTTTCTCAAAGAATTGTCTAGTTTCTATGCCGCTTCTCCCTTACCAGATTTGCCGATTCAGTATGCAGATTACGCTGACTGGCAGCGTCAGTGGCAGCAAAATGATATTATCACCACCCAGCTAAACTACTGGAAACAACAATTAGCAGATGCTCCACCTGTAATAGAATTACCAACAGATCACCCACGTTCTGCTATGCAGATATTTCGAGGTAGTATCCAGAGGTTTAATTTGGGTGATGACCTAACAAACAAACTGAAAACCCTCAGTCAGAAGTCAGGCGCTTCCCTATTTATGACTCTCCAAGCGGCTTTTGCGACGTTGCTTTATCGCTACACTGGTCAGGAAGATATTGTCATCGGCTCTCCGATTACTAACCGCAACCGTCCAGCCCTTGAGCCATTAATTGGTTTTTTTGTCAACACTCTGGTTTTACGCACCCGCTTAGAGAACAACCCCACATTTAAAGAACTACTAGCTCAGGTACGACAGGTTGCTCTTGATGCTTACACTCACCAAGATATACCTTTTGATCAATTAGTTGAAGTTCTCCAACCACAACGTCACCTCAGCCATAGTCCGCTATTCCAGGTGATGTTTGTATTGCAAAATTCC
This sequence comes from Microcoleus sp. F10-B2, assembly GCF_036704965.1. NCBI lineage: Bacteria > Bacillati > Cyanobacteriota > Cyanophyceae > Oscillatoriales > Microcoleaceae > Microcoleus > Microcoleus sp. F10-B2. The sequence goes on from NZ_JAUBTB010000111.1 coordinate 8,882, forward strand.
CCAGTGGAAAAACCAAAACTGCCAGATTTGAGTGTAACGCAGATCGAATTAGATAGACCGACAGCAGGTGCAACTTTTGATTTAACTCTGTCAATGCAAGAAATAGACTCAGAATTGAGGGGGGCATTTGAATATAATGCCAACTTGTTTGATGCTGAGACTATTCAACGCATGATGATAAATTTCCAGATATTACTGAAAAATATTGTAATTAATCCCCAAACAGAGATAAGTACTTTACAAGTTACTTCTGTAGCCGAATTACTTCAAATAGAGGAATGGAGTCATGCTTAACAGTAACGAATTACTAACACCAAACTACAGCAAATTGATTACTAATTTATTTGTTGTTATAGATTCATCTGATTGGCAAGCACTACCGGATATTTTTCACCCTGGCATCATTTATGAACGTCCTGCTTATCAGCCTTTCGTTGGTATCGAGCGATTACTGGTGTTTTATCGACAAGAAAGGATAATCCATTCAGGTAAACATCATATCGAAAACATCATCACTGAGAAAAATTGCGCTGCTTGTTGGGGTCGGTTTATTGGTCTTGGTAAAGACGGCAGCAAAATTGATGTGTTATTTGCCGATACATACTCTTTTCAAATCGGAAAGATTTACACTCGCAGAACTCACTTTTTTACAGCAGCAGTATAAATAAAAATAGGCAAGTATTATGCAGAGCAACTTTCAAAGCTATCAATGTATCCATAAGATTTTTGAAACACAGGTTTTACAACAAAACTATGCTACAGCACTAATTTACAAAGACCAACAACTCTCTTACTCTGAACTAAACCGCCGTGCTAATCAGTTGGCACATTACTTACAAAAACTGGGTGTAAAACCAGATGTACCAGTAGGTATCTGCGTGGAACGCTCTCTAGAGATGGTAATAGGACTGTTAGGAATTCTTAAAGCAGGGGGAGCCTATGTACCACTAGATCCAATATATCCTCCAGAGCGGCTAGCTTTTATGTTGGAGGATGTTCAGACACCAATAATCTTAACTCAACAGCAGTGGGAACATAAATTTCCAGCACATTTAACCCCAAAATTGGTTGATATTGATTTAGATTGGGAAATTATTTCTCAAGAAAGTCAGGAAAATCCTAGTAGTGAAGTCAGCCCTGAAAATTTAGCCTATATAATATATACATCTGGCTCTACAGGACAACCAAAGGGAACAGAAATTCCCCATCGCAGCATTATTGGTTTTATGTTTGGGGTCGATTACCTGCGGTTAGACTCAAAACAAACTTTTCTACAATATTCATCTATTTCTTGGGATGCTCTAACCCTAGAACTTTGGCCAGCACTTCTTCATGGTGGTCGCTGTGTTCTTTACCCAGGAACTATCCCCACACCCGATGATTTAATTCAGGTAATTCAGCAGTATAGCGTTAGTATTTTATGGCTGACTTCTGCGTTGTTTAATACTATTATTGATTACATTCCTGAAGGATTATCTGGTGTTCAAGGATTGCTAATTGGTGGGGAAGCAATTTCCTTACCTCATGTTCGTCGCGCTATGGAGCTTTTACCTTCAACACAAATTATTAATGGGTACGGTCCTTCAGAATGTACAGTGTTTAGCTGTTGTTATCCCATTCCTCGACCCCTGGACGAAAATGTTAGGTCAATTCCCATTGGTAGGCCTATAGGAGATAGGAAAGTTTATCTGCTAGATTCATATTTAAATAGAGTTCCAATTGGTGTTGCTGGCGAAATTTGCATTACCGGACCCAGTTTAGCACAAGGGTATGTGAATAAACCAAAATTGACGGCAGAAAAGTTTATTAATAATCCTTTCATCACAGGGGAACGCCTTTATAAAACTGGAGATTTGGGGCGCTTTTTACCAGATGGAAATATTGAATTTCTGGGACGCATTGATCACCAAGTTAAAATTCGCGGGTTTCGCATTGAACTGGGAGAAATTGAAACGCTATTGAGCCAACATCCCCAAGTTCAGCAAACGGTGGTGATTGTTCGAGAAGACAACCCAGGAAATAAATATTTAACAGCTTATATTGTGAGCGCAACAGAAACATTGACCAGTAGTAAATTGCGTCATTTTCTGAAAGAACACCTGCCTGAATATATGATACCAGCGGCTTTTGTGATGCTCAAAGCCTTACCTCTAACTCCTAATGGTAAAGTTGATCGTCGGGTTTTGCCAAAGCCAGAGACAACAAATTCAGAACTAGAAGCCGCTTTTGTTGCACCCCGTACTTGGCTAGAAGAACAACTAGCCGAAATTTGGTGTACAGTGTTATGTCGGGAGAAAGTAGGCATCTACGATAACTTCTTTGAATTGGGGGGACACTCTCTCCTGCTAACATCTGTAATATCTCGCATTCAACAAACTTTGTCCATAGCACTTCCTCTGAGTTCTCTATTTGCAGCACCTACTATAGCTGAACTTAGTCAAGTAATAACTGCTCTTCAGATGGAGATGGAGAAACAGAGCGCAAGTGGTATGACATTTGACACCTTACCACCTCTTGTCCCTCAATTCCGAGACACATATATCCCACTGTCTTTTGCACAAGAGTCTATATGGTGTTTACAGCAATTAGATCCTGAGAGTTACGCCTACAATAGCTTTTTTATTTTACATTTCACTGGCTCTCTTTCTGCAAGTGTGTTGGAGTCTAGCTTCAATGAAATGATTCGTCGTCATGAAATATTACGCACAGCCTTTAGTATAGTAGAAGGTCAACCCGTACAAATCATTACCCCATCCCTGACCATACCGTTGGAGATCATAGACTTACAAAACCTACTTCACAGAGAGCAAACATCTGAAGCACAAAGACTTGCTGCGCTGCAATATCAGCACCATTTTGATCTAGCTTCAGTCCCTCTGATCAAAACAACTTTGTTGCGATTAGCTCAACAGGAATATTGGTTGACAATAAATATGCACCATCTTATTACGGATGGGTGGTCATTTAGCCTGTTGTTGGACGAGTTACGAATACTCTATGCAGCTTTTGCCAATGGTTTACCTTCACCCCTACCCGAATTACCTATTCAGTACGCAGATTTTACCCTCTGGCAACGTTCATGCTTTAATCAAAAGGTAATAGAACAGCAACTTGCTTATTGGCTGCAAAAACTGACTAATCCTTCACTAGCACTAGCATCTGATGTGTTGTCTAGCAATCAGCTACAGGTGAGTAACAACAGCACAAGCGCATCTGTTTATTCTGTAGTTCTGCCAGCTAGTCTTGTGGCATCAATCGAAGCCCTCAGCCGCTCTCTAGGAGTCACTATCTTTGTCATCATTCTGACTGCTCTGAAGATACTTTTGTTTAAGTACAGTGGGAAAAAAGAAATTTTAGTAATGACAACAGTTGGTAATCGGAGTGCAGTCGAAACTGAAAAAATGCTCGGTTGCTTTATCAACGATGTAATTTTGCGATCGCATCTCTCCCCTGAGCAAACAGGACTTACTCTTTTAGAAGAGATCAAAGAAACCCTCACAGAAGCAATCAACAATAAAGAGATTGCTATTCAAACAGTCATTGACTCTATCACAAGCAAACAACCAATTAACATCTCCGCATCCCTGACTATGCTACCTCCACAAAATTTGCATGACTGGAGCTTAGATGTAGATTTTGTATCAATTAAGCGCGATCGCAGTTTGTGGAACGAGGAAATTCCTTTAGAGATTTATGTTTCTTCACCTTCTGTAAATAATCCAACCATTGAAATAAAAGTCTTTTACAGAACAGACTTATTTACAAATGAAACCATTGAGTATCTGTTTAGCTATTACCAGGAAATTCTCCAGAAGCTCGTCCAACATCCAACTAGCCAGGTTTCTGAATTTGAAAAGGATCTAAGTCTTTAAGGTTGTCCTAATTACCCTGGTAACTGCCATTCTTACTGGCGTGTAGCAGGTAAATGAGAAATAAATGCTACATTTAGTGATGAGGCTTGGCCACAAATTCACCAATAATTACTGTTGCTATGTTAGAAAACGGCCCACCAGAGTTGGAACAACAGCCCAGATTTGGATCATCTTTATTTAAGTGGACTGAGTATTTCTCCAGTCAGGAAGGAGAGATAACTCAAAGCATGAGTACTTTTATCTTGATCTGGTTTGGTCAAGTGTTATCTTTAGTTGGCTCGCGCACAACCACTTTTGCTCTCAGTATTTGGGTTTACCAGCATACTAACTCAACTACCCAATTCACTCTCCTGATTCTATCAACGACCTTACCAGCGATTCTTATCTCTCCCATTGCTGGAGTGTTTGTCGATCGCTGGAGTCGTCGCTGGATTATGATTATTAGTGACTTCTGTGCTGGTCTGTGTACCCTAACTATTGCCTTGTTATTTGTTAGTGGTAATTTAGAAGTCTGGAATCTGTGCCTAATTAGTGCTCTTAGTTCTGGTTTCAGTGCTTTTCAAGGGCTTGCCTATTCATCAGCGACTACATTACTCGTACCTAAAGAACAACTTGGTCGTGCTAGTTCGATGACGCAGATCAGGTTGTCTATTGCAGAAATCCTCTCACCTGCGCTGGCAGCTGCACTGCTGGCAACTATCCAAATTCCGGGAGTTGTTGTCATTGATTTGATAACTTTGTGCTTTGCTCTGGTGTGTTTGCTAGTGGTTAAATTCCCTGAATTTCAGACCACAGAAGCTAATCGAGAGGAGGTTGGGTTGTTCTCTTCATTCTGGCAAGAAGTGACCTTTGGATGGCATTATTTGATCGAGCGCCCTGGACTTATTGGCTTAGTAGTTTTTATTGCTATCAGCAACTTTCTCATTGGTAGTGATGAAGCTCTAACCACACCTATGGTACTTTCCTTCACCTCAATGGAATCTTTGGGGACAATCTCTTCTATTGCTAGTTCTGGAATGTTAGTCGGCAGTTTCATTATGAGCATTTGGGGGGGCATAGAGCGCCTGATCAATACCATATTTATCTCAATGTTTTTTTTGGGTTTATTATATGTGTTAGCGGGCTTGCGCCCTGAGCCAATTCTGTTTACTATCTCTGAGTTCTTTATATTTTTTATAATCCCAATCGTTAATGGTGCAATCCAAGTAATTTACCAAAAGAAAGTTCCTCCTGAAGTACAAGGAAAGGTCTTTGCATTCCGCACTGCGGTTACTCAGGGTTTTCTGCCGCTTTCTTATCTGATTGCAGGGCCACTAGCTGACCAAGTTTTTGAACCGTTGATGGCTGCGGATGGGTTGGGAGCAGCCAGTATTGGACAAATTATTGGTGTTGGGCATGGTCGCGGTATTGGTTTGATGTTTATCATTATGGGCATATTTAGCATCGTTTTCACCTTCATTGCCTACTTGTATCCCCGTCTGCGTCTGCTGGAAGATGAGTTACCGGATACAAGTCCTTTCTTGGATCAACTCGACTTTTCACAGGATATAGATGAATGCCTAAGCCAGAAAGTTACCTCTCCTAACTCCTTATGATATGGAGGGTGGTTTCATACAGCAGTAGAAAAATCACAATACTTCTTAGCTAGACTTTATCCAAATCAAACAACGTAATCGGTGTTTTTTGGCAAAAGTTCTAGAGCGTCGGTACATTAGTCACGCATTGGGGTAAAAAACCCGGTAACTTTATCGGGCGTTGCATAATGGAAGTATGAATTGAGGTCAATTTCTGGGGCGTGACAAAGAGGTTTAGGAGATAGACGCAATCAGGGTTGCAGCCCGTATCCCCTGTTGATAAAAGCGACGTTTATTTCGAGTTAACTTCATTAATTATTGGATTTCTAATGAATGCCGATCGAGATACAGCAGATTCCATGTATATGTGGTGCATTACATTCAGTACATCAGCATAAAAAATGAAAGCTTATTCGATCGAGTTTAGTAAAAAAATAGTTAAAGCCTATGAACAAGGTGATACATCAGTCAGGAAAGGAGCCACTCGTTTTGATGTGAGTAAAGCGTTTGTTCAAAAAATCTTAAAACAAAAACAAACGACTGGTCACGTTCAACCCAAAAAACCGGGTGGAAGCGTTAAAAGTGTGTTACACTCGTCCACAACTAAATTGACTCAGAAAATGGTGGAAAAATATCCTGATAGTACCTTATTAGAACCCAAGTGAATATTGGCTAGATAGCTACAAGCAATCTGTCAGTTAAGCGTATGATGTGTCGCGAATTAATCTAACAAAATCTGACGCGAAAAAAAAAGACAATACGGAGTAGTCAATCTGCCACCGATCGAGTGCAACTTTTGAGGTGTTCCTTCTTGGGATAAAGTGAAAAATATCGACCAGAATAACCTGGTTTTTTTGGATGAAATGGGGGTTTGATTGGGGTTGACACGAACCCACGCACGTTCTAAATATAGTAGTAGAGTCTATGATTTAAAACCATTTTATCGGGGTGCTCTCATTCACAGTTATTGGAGCAATCAGCTTAAAAAAAGTAGTAGGATTAATGACGCTCAACGGGTCGATGGATAGTCAGGCATTTGCAGTTTTTGTTGAACACTGCGACGGTGCCAAACTTATGGGATGGTGCAGTCGTTGTTATGGATAATCTACCAGCCCGTAAGTTGGCGGTGATTGAACCACTGATTCAAGCCGCTGGTGCCAGTGTTCTGAATTTATCACCTCCCGAATCCTGACTTTAATCCGATCGAATTATGGTGGTCACAACTGAAAGCTTTTTTACGTAAGTTTTCGCCCACTACTACCACTCCGGGTTGACGTAATACTTGGCGTATGCGCTTGATTTGGTTAATATTAAGCACTTTAAAAACTGGTTTACAAGCTGCTGCTACTGTACTTCATGAACCTGGAATCCGCTGTATCGGGGCATATCGGTTAAGGAGGGTTGGTTTATCCTGACCAATTTAGGCTCTCTCAAGAGTGCGATACAACAAGCGCCACTTTTATCAACGGGCGATGAGGGCTGTAACTCAGATTAGGTCTAGCTCTTAGCTCTCTTTGTCACCCCCCCAGTTAGTAAACTTTACTTCTGGCATTCGTCAATCTCTCAACTCAAAAGACATCTTTAGCACCTCCGTAGAAGAGATTCTAAATACTCTGGAAGCCGACCGTGTACTGATACAGCGTATTCCAGGTTTGTGAAGTGTAGGGACACGGCAGTGCCGTGTCCCTACGGGGATCTCACTATAGGCGGGTGTACTTCATAAATGTGGAATCTGCTGTATATCGCTTCCATCCCGATGGCAAGAGTGGAGAAATCACAGCACAAGCGATCGCATGATAGTTTATTTGTTGGAGAGGTCTAATGACTGAGGACTAATGACTAATAAATAACTAAGATTGTTCTAAATTCCTCGTCATTTCCCACAAGCGATGGAGGGGAAAATAAATCACCGGAGCCCAAAGACTGCTGAGAATAGCAGAACACAAAGCCACTCTCTGGTGCTCGCTCCAAATTTCCAGTAAAGCCCGATCGCCCATAGCCAAAAATTGAATCCCCATCACCGTTTCCGCTACCACTGCCATCCCAAACACAATTAACGCGATCGGAATCGGATCTCTCTCAACAATATCTGCCGGAATGGACCAGGTTTTCAGCAACACCACTGTTAAGACTCCGACAATAACTAGACTCGCAGCGTGGGTGGGATGAGGAGCCGTCATCGCATCTTGAAGAAACCCCAAAACCAGGCCCATGCTAGCAGCTCCCCAAACTGTACGTTTGCGCTTAATACTCCAAGCTACCAACCAAATTAACAGCCAGTTCGGGCTAATTCCCAGCAATTCCATTCCCGGCATCCGAGTGGGCAATATCAGTATGCACAGCATCACAGAAACAAATGTAACGCCGAAGTTGAGAAATTGGCGCGATCGCGAAGACATCCGAGATAAAGCCTTCATTACTGCTTTGCTCCTTCCGACAGTTCCGAAGATTGAGCCTGCGAAGCCTTTTGTTCGATTTGCTTAGAGTGGGGGTAAACCACTGCCCACTCCAGAGAATTCATCGGTGCAGAGAACTCAACAACAGCTTCCGGAGCCGGAGTTTTATTCAGATCCACCGAAACCACTTTTCCCACCGGCAAACCAGGAGGGAACAACTGACTGAAAGAAGAAGTTGAAACCACATCCCCTGGCTTGACATTAGGAACATTATCAAAAAACTCCATCACAGCCTGATTTGGGCCTTTACCGCGCATAAAACCCATGTTACGAGTGCGGGTAATTCCCACACCTAATTGACTCGTAGGGTCGCTGACTAACAGCACCAAGCTAGTATTAGGAGTAACACTGACAACCCGACCTACCAAACCGCCGGGACCCATGACGGTAAAATCTGTTTTGATGCCGTGGTTGCTGCCGCGACCCAAGGTTACTTGCTGCCACCAGTGGTCGGCGCTGCGGCCAACAATAGGAGCTACAATCCCTTTAGGTTTCTTAGCCGAAACGTAACCTAAAAGCTCTTTTAGCTTCTGATTTTGAGTTTCTAATTCTAATAGCTGCGCTTGCAATTCTTGAGTACGCGCCGATATGAGCTGCTCTTGCCCAGAGCCGTTGGCTTGAAACGGACGAGTTACCCAATTGTAAACTTCAAACAGTGGAGCACCTTGTGTTTGTCGAACTCCCCAAGCGGCAGTTACAGCTAAACCTAAAAGGGCAATTGGTAGTCGCAGATCCCACCACCTGCGGAGTGTGTTTTTTAGCATAATTTCAGTAATCTAAAATTGTTATGTCAGGATTTTAGATTTGAGATGGCAGCCGTATTTCTCAATCCAAAATCCCAAATTAGTTAACTACATATTGCGCGACGACTGACCGCTGAAAACCCGTTCCAACTGTTTGTTTTCCAATACCCTACCAGTTCCCAAAACCACGCAACACAGCGGATCGGCTGCCACGTGAGTGACAATTCCTGTTTCGTGACTGATCAGAGTATCTAAACCTTTCATCAGGGCTCCGCCGCCGGCGAGCATAATTCCCCTGTCAATAATATCTGCTGCTAATTCCGGGGGGGTGCGTTCCAAAGTACGCTTGACAGCTTCCACAATTACCGAAAGCGGTTCCGACATACTTTCGCGAATTTCAGGGCCTTTGATTGTAACAGTTCGCGGCAGACCCGAGAGCAAGTGCAAGCCCCGCACTTCCATCATCGCATCGTCATCCTCTGGAGTTGGATATGCAGAACCCAACTGAATCTTAATTTCTTCAGCAGTGCGTTCGCCGATGACCAAATTGTGAACTTTTTTCATGTATTGGACGATCGCCTCGTTGAGTTCGTCGCCGGCTACCCGCACAGACTCGCTGATTACCGTACCTTGCAAACTCAAAACCGCAACTTCCGTCGTACCCCCGCCGATATCTATAATCATATTGCCAGTCGCCTCAGCCACAGGCAGTCCAGCCCCGATCGCCGCAGCGATGGGTTCATCAATTAACCGCACTTCTCTAGCACCTGCCTGAGTAGCCGCCTCAATGACAGCACGCCTCTCTACTCCGGTGACACCGCTGGGGATGCCAATAATGATCCGCGGCGAAACTAAGGTTCTGCCTTCGTGAACTCTGCGGATAAAAGTCTTGAGCATCAGTTCGGCTGTGTCGAAGTCTGCGATTACTCCGTCGCGAAGCGGGCGCAGTGCTATCACATTCCCGGGCGTCCGCCCGAGCATTTTTTTAGCATCTTCTCCAACAGCCAGCGGTATTTTTAAGTCTTGGTCGATCGCCACAACAGAAGGTTCTTGCAGAACAATACCTTTGCCGGACACATAAACGAGCGTGTTAGCAGTACCGAGGTCGATACCCATATCTCTAGATAAGGAAAATCGATTGAGAAGACCCACTGATTTGTACCCCCCCCCAAACTAAAATACTATTGTGTGCAATAATGTTGTTACAAAAGTGTAACCGAGGTGGATTCTATTACGTTTTTCATCCTGAGTCTAGTCAGAAATCTACATTGTCGAGCTCAGGTTGAGCGCCGACTCGCCAATCATCCACAATCAATATGTTCTGGTAAGTGGGTGTAAAATCAGGATGAAGCCCTCATTGGCGCTGTTCCAAGTTCAGTTTGGAGGCTAGCCCGCGCGTGGCAAGGTTTAACTACATCACCGATCGACCACATTCCGGAAAAAGTTTATGAGTCTTAATGTTGTAACTTTAGTAGGCCGCGTCGGCGGCGACCCCGACGTAAAGTATTTTGAGTCGGGTACAGTTAAGTGTAATTTGACGCTGGCAGTGAACCGCAGAACCAAGAACAGCGATCAACCAGACTGGTTCAATCTGGAAATCTGGGGCAAAACAGCGCAGATTGCTGCTGACTACGTTCGCAAAGGCTCTCTAATTGGCGTAACAGGCTCTTTGAAGTTCGATCGCTGGCAAGACCGCAATACCGGTTCAAATCGCTCGAAACCTGTAATTAAGGTAGACCATTTAGACTTGCTGGGTTCCAAACGCGACAACGAGTCGGGTATGTCGCAACACAACAGCGAATTCTAGCGTTTGGGGAATTTGGGAATTAATATTTGTGAATTGGGTGGGTGCTCGTGACTTCAGAAAAGTTAGAAATTGTTCAAACTGAGTACCAAGCTGGGCAAGTAGCTTTTGAGAGCGGCCGGTACGCTCAAGCTGTGCAGAGTTTAGAAACAGCTACCGGTTTAGTCGATCGAAATTCCCGGTTGGGCGGTGAGGTGCAGATGTGGCTGGTGACAGCCTACGAAGCCTCGGGCAATACAGAAAGGGCGATCGAGCTTTGCCGCAAGCTCACCCGCCATCCCCGCCAAGAAACCCGCCAGCAAGCAAAGCGCTTGCTGTTCATTCTCGAAGCGCCCAAACTCACTATCCCTCCCGAATGGATGGTGAAAATCCCCGATTTGGCAGCTTTAGATGAAAATCAATCAATCAGTTTTCAAGCCAATCCGAACGCTGATATCAAGTACGCTAAACCCAAGCCCGCCGTACCAGAACCCGTAGATTTGAGTCAGGTTAATACGAAAGATAATAGGTTTATCTGGGTGGCGTTAATTGCGATCGGGCTAATTTTAGGCGGCTTATTTCTTAGTTATTAATCATTTTTTCATTCCCACAAACTCTATCTCTAGGGTGCGCCGGGCCGCGCACCTTACCCCGACTGAGAGAAGTTAAGCAATGCCTTTTAGCAATTATAAAAGTATCAGCGCCGTCGCCAAAGAATTCCAAATTAAATACCTGCGTGATAATTTCATTGTCGAAACATAATTTGCAATCAGCGACGTTTTTCGGAATGAATTAGAATTGATGGCGTTGCTGAATACAGGTATGAATTCAAGATTTCCCAATTGCTATAAGCCAAGTATGGTGAGTTTTGTAACTTCAAGCAAAAAGTTAAGTATCCGCTCAATAAATCGGGGTAACAGCAAAAAAGAAGGTTCACAATCATAGGCACAGCATGGTAGAATATAAA
>NZ_JAUBTB010000112.1:0-19947 GCF_036704965.1 Microcoleus sp. F10-B2
ATGCAATCATTTGAGGTTTTGGCAATTCTGAATTTCTTTGAAATGAAATCTGCTTGAATATCTGCGGAATGTGGGTTCAACTATTATGAGGAGTGCAACCGGAATTGATATCATAATCCAAATCTCCTGAGTTTATGGTGCTCAGCAAAATAAAAATTATCGTGGTGCGAACCCCATATCCCGGATGAGGAAGACGCTTATATAGCAATCCTTGCAGGAGTCATAATTTTTTTTACCCCACCCCAACCCTCCCCTTGGTAAGGGGAGGGAGTAAGAAATTCACAAATGATTTAGGATTGCTATACTATCATTTCTACCACAAATCCAGGAGAGCCAATCTTTTATAAGAAACCGGATTTTTTAGAGTAAGTCTTATTTAAATTAACAAAAGCACGGCTGCTGTTGCTAGCAGTAGCAGAATTCCGGCTGCACCTGCTAGGGGTTTTGCTGCTATTCCTGTAATCCATTCCGGTGCGCGGCCTGTGGGATTAATTGCGCCTTCTGTATCTACGGTAGTTATACCCCAAATCCAAGCTGCGTGAATGCCGATCGCCAATCCCAAACTACCATTGTCGGCAATGCGGGCTAATGTTAAAACCATCCCCATCAGCCACAATCCTGGCAGTTGCGGTAGAGTTTCTTTGGCGGCCCAAATTAGGTGGGCGATCGCGAAAATGAAACTGGCGATCGCTGCTGCGATTAGCACTGAGTAATCTTGGTGGAGGATTGTTTGCAAGCAGCCGCGAAAGATTAGCTCTTCTGTAGCGCTAATCCAGAGTCCTAATAACAGAGTCAGCAGACTAGCAGGGTTAAAAATTAAAGCCCAAAAATTAATTTTTTTTTCGCCTGTTTCGGTGGAATTTTCGCTTTTTTGTAGCTCGAACCAGCCTGCGGTTAATTGCAGACCGAATAAAATTACTAAGCTAATTATTCCTAATCCTAATCCCCGCAGTAATGACATCAAAACTGCGGGTTGCAATTCCAAACCCCAGTTGGCAAAAGATGTGTTTTCGATCCAACTTGTCGCCCATAAAATGAAGGGGACAATCACGTAGAGGGAAGCTAGTAAAGGTAGTTTTTTGTTTCCCAGGGGTTGAGGTGGATGCCATTTGAGGGCGATCGCCAGCACAATCGCTGCGGGAAGCCACACAACAATCCAAGTTGAGAAAAACAAGATTATTTTGACAATTGCTGGTATTGACGGCGACAGCAGTCGCAGGTTGTTTATGCTATTCCACATTTAATGGGTTGCAACTATAATACTGTTGGCGGTTGACTGTTGACTGTTGACTGTTGACTGTTGGCTGTTAACTGTTAACTAATGACTCATGACTACTGACTACTGCCAACTGCCAACTGACTACTGCCAACTGCCAATTAACTACCGATCGAGCTTGCGCTGAATTTGCCTCAGAGACTGGTACATTTCGGGCAAGCGGTTGTAGACGGCTGCGGCTTTGAGAAATAGTTTGTGGGGAATTGCTGGAACACCCGTCACGATCGCACCTGCGGGCACGTCGCTGTGAATTCCGGCTTTAGCAGTGGCGATCGCCCCATCTCCAATTTTGGCTTGATTAGCAATTCCCACTTGACCTGCCAAAATTACATTGTTGCCAATTTTTACCCCGCCAGCCATGCCAACGTGAGCAGCAAACGCACAATTTTTCCCGACTTGACAGCCATGACCTACCTGTACTAAATTGTCGATTTTTGTATTCTGACCGATGCGGGTTTCTCCGACAGCGGGCCTGTCGATCGTGCTGTTGCAGCCAACCTCAACGCCCTCTTCTAATACCGTGCAGCCAGACTGCTCCATTTTTACCCATCCTGTGGCTGTAGGCACGAACCCAAAACCTTCGCTGCCGATCGCCGCACCGCTGTGAATCACGCAATTGGCCCCGATGCGAGTACGTTCGTGAATGACACAATTAGCGTGTAAAACAGTGCCTTCGCCTATTTCCGCATCTGGGTAAATTACGACATTTGGATGAATGCAAACGTTGCTGCCAATTTTGACTTTTGCTTGAATAACGACGTGGGGGCCGATATAGACATTTTCACCAATTTCTGCTGAGGGGTGAACGACGGCTGAGGGATGAATTTCGGATGCTGGGCGAAACGGTTGATAGAAAATGGCGATGGTTTCAGCAAACAGCAATCGCGGATCTGGTGCGGCAACCCAAGCAATGTTGCGATCGTCACATTGAGCTTGGAGGCTTTCATCTAAGGGTAAAATTAAAGCCGAAGCATTTGTAGTGGCTGTATGAACGGCAAATTTAGCACCTTCTATATAACTGATAGTACCGGGTGCAGCTTCATCAACAGGTGCCGCGCCTGTAATTTCTGGATCGGTAGCAACCGACGCTGTGAGGGTGCGACTGGTGGCTAAGTTAAGTTTTTGTACTATTTCGCTAAACTTCATCTCTAAAAAAATTTGTTGTTAACACAGATGGATTATCAGAAAATTTGGGTAGAAACCCCGTCCTTTTAGGACGGCTTTACTGGTATAATTTGAGTGGTCAATGACCCACCCGTGACGATGGAGACATAAACCCTAACACCAAAGCTTGCAACAATTGCAACGGGGAAGAAAAATCGGTAGACCGGGAAAAGAGGATGGGCAATGGTAAACACCCCCAGAATCAAATAGTATACAAGAATTCCTTTTGGTATTCGACACGTAAAAACCGCAGGGCTTGCGGGGTTAGTCTGTGGAGCGAGCATAAGACCAAATCTCCTTGAGGGTGGAGGCCGCTGCTAAGAAGCAGAAAGGTTCAAGAAGTGATTCTTGGAATCACCGTGCCTTTAGGTCGGTGAGGATGTCAAAGTTAAAATTACCAGCTTTGGAGCACGATCTGAGCAGTTGCCATTTAAAAAACAAAAACCCCGATTTCTTGAAGAAGTCGGGGTTGTAGCGCTCGATTATTTTTGGCAATTATTTTACAGAAACTGCATCTACGTCAACGGTGCTGCCTTGGGCTTCAGAATAATGGGCACCGGTGGCTTCGGATGCTGAGGCTGTCTCTGTTTGGCGGGATTTAAAGTAGTCGATCGCCATTTGGGACACTTCGGAAATCAGCAAGACTGCGATCGCCACATCGTCAATTTGTCCGACGACGGGGAGAAAGTCTGGGGCAATGTCGATCGGGCTTACCAGATATGCCAGCGTTCCCAGAATAATCCACCAGCGGTATTTGGGGTTGCGGAGGGTGTCGCGGTACCAGTTGTAAACAGATTGTATAGAAAAGTTCATGGGGTTGTCCTCTACTTATATTTTCAATCTTGACAAATTCTCGCTCAAAATGCTTGTGGAGATATCCCCCCTAGGGTTGGCAAGAGACTTCTACCTGGGAGTATAGGGAATTGGGGAGGGAGAAGTTGTCAAGCTGTGTCGGAAGGGCGGGGACTCTTGACAACGCCCCTACAGAAACCTGACAGATGAAAGCTGATGGAATTTATCTGTGTTTATCTGCTGTTTAAAACCATCTTCATCTATTACTTGTAGATCGTGATTAAAGCAAGTTACTTAAATTGGGATTTTTTAACCGCAGATGTCAGCAGATAAACACAGATGAACGCTGATGGGATTCATCTGTGTTTATCTGGTGTTTCAAATAACTTCATATTTTTCTCTCACGAATTTTGAAAGATCCATTTTTGGTCGCCGATCGCAATTTCGCAGCCATTTGGCAGCCAAAAAGGCTCGTTAGCAGCCAGTCTCTGCCCACCCACAAAAGTGCCGTTGGAACTGCCGCTATCGACAAGCTGATATCGCTGTTTACCAAGTTCGTCAGTGGCGCGGCGGATTTGAGCGTGGTAGCGGGAACTTTGCGGATCTTGCAATACTAAAGTGTTGGTTGGTTCGCGTCCAATGGTAAAGGGATTGGCTGTCAGGGCGATCGCCTCTCCAGAAAGTTTGTAGATTAAATATGCGGTTGTTTTGCGATCGCTGCTTGCGAGTACGGTTGGTGCGAGTTGGGGAGGATTTCTCCCTGGTGGGAGGCTGTTTTGAGCAAGTTGTTGTGTTAGTTGTTGTAAATCGCGATCGAACCCTGCTGCTGTGTCTGAAGCTGGAAGACTCGCAGGAGAATTACCTGAAATTAAGTTTAACTGCTGTACGGGAGATTGAGGAACAATCGGACGGCCTGCTTCGGCAATTCTCATTTGCAGGGCGGCGGCATTTTCTGCTTCTTGTCGGGCACTCATTCCCTCAACTTGGCGAATAACTCCGTTGGTTTCTGGAAAGCTGACATCGCCAATTCGCACGTCTTCTAAGTTAAAACCTAGGGTATAAAAATCTTGGACGCGATCGAGCATATTTTGGCGCAGCAACAGCCGTCCTTGACTGATAAGCTGTTGTAGGGGTATTTGCCCGATCGCTAATCCCATACAATCCTTAACTGCACTTGCTAAAGCACCTATAGGATCGGACAATTCCAAAGCTACCCGTTTCGGATCTATAACTTGATAAATAACGGTCAGAGTGGCATCAATTAAAAATCGATCCTTAGACAAAAAATCTCCGTGCGACTGCACCTCCAAATTGCGGAGTTTGGTATCTACGAGGACAATTTGAGACTGTTCCAGCAGGGGAAGGGCGAAGCTGAAATGCCGCCCGGATTTCAGGGTACGCACGGCGCGGCCGTTTTTGACCAACAAACCTGTGTAACCCGCCCCGATAAAGTCCATGCTAAACCCGGCCCAGCGTTCTGGAGTCACGGTTTGAATCAGGGGAGAGGCGTTGTTCATGGGATGCAGTTGAGGGAGGTTCGATTCTATTTTTAGGGTAACAAATTGCTGGGGGCGAGCGATCGGGCGGTGTGCCGGTTCGGCAACCTCTATTCTATACTTCTGGACTCCCCGCGATTCAGGCCGGACTCGATCGAGTTTGCATCTAGTTGATGGTGGGGGCGATCGAAATACTGTCCGTAGGGTGCGTCCGATCCTTCAAACCTCTTGAAATCGAAATAATTAATGTCTGATGCACCCTACAATTTGCTGTAACTGTGACTATTTGTGGTAATATTAAAGAAATTAAAAATTACCAATTAATAGCCTTTAACTAAAATGTCTAAGGAATCAATCATCACAGAACATATCGAAATCACGCCTGGGGTGCTTGGTGGTAAACCGTGCATTGCCGGTCATCGAATTGCTGTAGCACACATCGCCGAAATGTATCTCAAAATGGGGATTTCTATAGAAGAAATCGCGGGCAAGTATGATTTGCCACTGGCCTCGGTTCATGCAGCAATGACCTATTATTACGATCGTAGAGAAGAAATCGATCGTCGCACGGCTGAAAGTCGAGCTATTGTGGAAAAATTAAAGCGCAACAGTCCACCATCTCGGTTACAAGAAAAATTGAGGGCAATTAGAGGTGAGTGAGCAAATTCGTTTTCATTTAGACGAACATATTGACTCTAACATTATGCGCGGTTTGCGTCGTTACGGGATAGATGTGACGACAACAGTTGATGCGGGGTTGCGTACTAAAAGCGATGAGTCACACCTGGCATTTATTCGCGAACAGCAGCGCGTGATAGTAACTCACGATGACGATTTTTTAATTATGGCAAGCGATACCACAGATTATCCGGGGATTGTCTATTGTCCTCCTAATTCTCGTTCTGTGGGCGAGATTATCCGTAGTTTGATTTTAATTTATGAAGTCTATGCACCTGAAGAAATGATCGGAAGGATTGAATATATTTGACATGATTGTAAGGCGATCGCACTTTAGGAAAATAAGGGCGATCGCACTTTGGCATTCGGGATGGGACAGGAGCGAGCGGATTTCACTAAAACAAGCTTTGCTGCCCATTAGGTATAGTATTACCTAAATAGATTTGTTTAGAACCCTTGGGAATGTAAATCCACCCTAGGTCTTGCAGGCGATTTGTTAAATTTGATATTGTTACGCCAAGATCGTCAGCCATTGCGTAGAGGTGACGCCAGTTTTTTAAATCACGTCCCCTTCGCTTCTCTTCCAAGATATATCGAGGCATTAACAAACAACTAGCAAAATATTGAGCCTGCCATTCAATCCAATCAGCTTGAGTTTTAGGACTGACCTTATCAACAAGCATTTCGCTCACATTTCTACACAGAAATACGTCTTCACTAGCCTCGCAAAATAGAGGTAGTTCTAGTTGTTGTACCAAACCATCTGCTTCATCTTGATTGACATGAAGTACCCAGTGTCCTATTTCGTGAGCTAGTGTCGATTGTTCAAATCCAATATCATTATCTTTTTTTTTCTGGATATATTTACTAATTTCTATCAGACGTGTCAGGGGATAAATTCTAGCTGCTACTGCTTTGCCATTATAGGGCGGTATATCACAACACGGATCGATGCTGAGGTCTAAAAAACCAGCAGCATAATCAGCTAAACCAGGCCATCTGGGAAAATTAGGTGTTCCCTGCATACGCATGAGAAGGTCATTAGCTATATCCTCAATTTGGGTTTTAGATAAAAATTGAAAAGGTTTGATTACACTCAACTTTGTTTCTCCTCACTTTCTGCTTCTTTAGCTTCCTGGATAAATTTTTTAGCTAGTTCGGGATTATCTCGCATTTGACGCAGCAAAACTGGAATTTGTTTTGGATACCTTTTGACAAGATCCTGAACAACTTTGGCATCTTCTGGAGTAATTCTACCGGCTAAATCGCGTAGCTCTTTGAGCTCTAACTCTAATTGATGTGCTAACGACTGAATGACCTCCTCTTTAGGGGGATACTCAGCGCGGTCATTCTCTAGTTTGGACAGGTAGGTATAGTCCACTTTTACTAGCTTCGCCAGGTCGCGCTGACTAAATCCTTTTCCCTGACGAGCTTGACGGATTAGCTGACCAAAAGTCTTACTCATGTTTTTTCCCTACTTACTAAAACATCATAGCAGGGGTTGACGTAGCTCGGCAACCCCTGCTAGACTGAAAAGCGTTGACGGCCAGCGTCAACCCTAAAATACTCTACTGATAGCGTACACAAGCAAGTTCATTGTCTCTAAGAGACTTTGTGTGGCTTAGGCTATGACCGCTAGCTATCAGGTGTACTGTCTTGCTCTTGTCATCGAATAGTCAACCTTCACATTCTTTGTCACACTATGAAAAAACAAATGTCCAATCCCGATCAACTGTGCTTCTCAATCGGCCGCCCCCTATCGCTTCTGCTTGAGGAGATTCAAAAGACAAGTCGGCATCCGCATCTGAGGAAAGCTGCGACACAAATGCTAGAAAGCTTGCGTGTTCTTGAACAGGCAAATGAGACTGGGATTTCCAAGTCAGCCAAAACAAAAGAGGCAATTTACGAAATCCTGACGAAATGAACCCATAATCGCCCTCTATTCTAGAGGGCTCACCCTATGAACAAAATTTGGCAATTTTCCAGTTATAACCTCTGGTCACAGTTTGCTCCGCCAGTGGGGCAAGAACAATTTCACTGCGACATGAAGCGGGGTTTTGCTAAAGCCCGAAAGCGAGAACCTCAAGTTGCACCACTTTTGGCAACTGACAACACACCTCAGCGAATTGGAATCCTGGCACAAAAAGGAGTTTATGAATTTCATCAAAACCCTCAACAGTTCTCCGGAAAAGATGGTGTAGAACAACTGGCAGAAATTCTGCAATTAAGCCAAGAGTCAGCGACAGTTCAGGAGCGAGTTTTGGTCATCCTGACAAACTACCATCAGCATCCGATTCTCTCAGGCAAAAACATCATTAAGCTAAATCGAGGCGATGAGGGATTTCCCCCGCCAATTCTTATTCTGGAGGGGGATTATCAGTTTAACTTCTATGCAGCGATCGACTGTATTTTTGCCGAACCAGATGGAACGCTTCACATTTTAGACTTCAAAACAGGAAAATCAGACTTTGACCACAGACAGGCATATCTTTACCTGCTAGCTACCAGTTATCTCTACCCGCAAAAACCAGCTATTGCATCATTCTATAATTTGGAGACTGGCAAACAATCTGAACCGATTGCGACAACTGTCGATACACTAAAAGCCTTTCAGATAGAGATGGCATCAATAGCTAAACGGCATCAAAAAGACTTGAAGCGTTATCGAGATAATCCGGATGAGTTCAACATAATTTTTCCACCCAATCCCGGTTTAAACTGCTTTTACTGTCCCTTTAACTCAATTTGTCAATTTTCTACTGTAAAATTAGAGGTTACCGCATGACTGCTGTTGTTCTTCAAACTTCTTCCAAAGCCAACCCGTCACCCATCCATTTGAGTGAAATTTTCCCGCTAAGTATCTCGCAGCCCAATTTAATGAGTTTTCGGCTGACTCCAGAAGTTGATAGCAAAATTGGCAACAGATTTAGCTGGCGTTTTTGCCAGAAGTTTACTAATAAAGAATTTCCTAATCAGCTAGTTGTTATCTGGGAAGACAAATATTTTTGGGTTTTGGGCAAACCTAATACACCGATGCCCAGCCAAGAACAGTGGCGAGATGCAATGACAAAAGTTCAAGAGGAGTTAAAAGAAGATATTGGCGATCGCTCCTACTCATTCCAATGGGTACGCCAACCACAAGCAACAGCTTTAATCTTTGCTCAACTAGCTGTGAGAATTTTGCAAAATAGTGACAAATTTTCATCGGTTGCGACTGATACTGTTTGGTCTGACAATCAAGTTGAAGTCAAGCGCGAAGCAGACTTCTGGGCTGAAACTATTGAACTGCAAGGTATCCTGCATCCAGCTTTAGTTTTCACACCGCACAGTTACTTTTCTTATCAAAACACATTAGATGAATTTTATGAAAATCATCCCTATAGAAACAAAGCTAAAGAGCTTTTAATTGGATTAAAAGTGCGAGATTGTGAAACAAATAGTGTCGCTACAATTACTAATATTGTTGGCACTATTGGAGACGGAGAACGCCGAAAAGAACTGATCGAGAAAGCAACTGGTGCAATTAGCAAACAAAAACTTATAGAAGCACCAATGGAGCAACCTGTTGTTGCAGTGCAGTTTGGCAAGAATACAAATGAGTTTCATTATGCAATGGCAGCTCTGCGTCCCTGTGTCACAGAGGAAACAGCAGATCGATTTGATGTAAAATATGGAGACTTACTCAAAGAAACTAAAATACCATATCAAGAGCGACAAAAATATTTAGCTTCATATAAGCAAAAAGCAGAAAATGCTTTAGTAGCCTATGGATTCAAGTTAGGAGGTAAGTGTATCAATAGCCGTGATTACCAGTCTTTATTCGTGGCACCTCAGTTCAAGCTTGAGGAAACACCTCTTGAATTTGGTAATAAATTCATTGGTAAAAGAGGGGAAGTTTTGAAGGGACTCTCTCAAGGTAGTGTTTATCGCCGTCATGATGAGTACGGTGTTCTCTCAAGAGCTATTAGGATTTCTGTTTTAAAAGTTGGTGATTTTAAGGTGAAATCGTCTTTTTTAGATGAAGTTCATCAACGGCTTAAAAAGTATAAGTTTGAAAGCATAAGTTTGATCGATCAAAAAACTCAGAAGATTGACGATAGTAGGGTTAAAAGGGTTTCCATAGATGGCTTGAGTAATGCCGAGGCTAAAGTTAGCTTGGAAAAAGCGCTAGATGAACTAATATCAATTCCCGCTGATATTGTTTTGACGTTTCTTCCGCAGACTGATCGCAATGCAGACAGCAGCGAAGACGGCAGTTTTTATACTTTTATTTCTTCCCGCTTACTGCGGCGAGGAATTGCCAGCCAAGTCATTTATGAGGAGACATTGCAAGATGCTAAAAATCATGGAAATATATTGAATCAAGTAATACCTGGGATTTTGGCAAAGTTGGGTAACTTGCCTTTTATTCTAACTGAATCCTTGAAAATTGCTGATTATTTCATCGGTTTTGATATTTCCAGAACTCCCAAAAAGAAAGGCAACGGAAGTTTGAACGTCTGTGCTAGTGTGCGTCTCTATGGTAAGCAAGGAGATTTCATTCGCTATCGCCTAGAAGATGCTCTGACAGAGGGTGAAGAAATTGACAAGCGTACTTTAGAAAGGTTTCTTCCTGCTGCTGAATTAAGTGAAAAAACTGTACTCATTTACCGGGACGGACATTTTTGTGGCAGGGAAGTTGAACATTTGCGGGAACGGGCAAAAGCAATTGGTTCTAAATTTATTTTAGTGGAGTGCATCAAGACTAAAGTTCCCAGACTTTACAACTTTGAAGATCCAGCTTTAAAAGCCCCCACAAAAGGGTTAGCAATGCGCTTGTCGCCCAAGGAAGTTATTTTAATAACAACTGAAGTAAAGTCGGAAAAAATGGGTCTACCTTATCCCTTGCGTTTAAAGGTGATTCCCGATCCAGATGAGCTACAGCAAGTATCAGTTGAAGATTTAATAGAAGCAACACTTAAACTGACCTTACTGCATCATGGAGCGCTAAAAGAGCCTCGCTTGCCTATACCGCTTTATGGCTCCGACCGCATCGCTTATCGTCGATTACAAGGGATTTCTCCCGGCGAATTGGATGGGGATAAACAATTTTGGCTGTAAGAGCGATCGCCCCTCAACAAACCAATCTAACTGAAGGCGTGAAGCGCGGCTATCCCGTAGGGAATCGCCTACAATAGAATCAACACCCCTCATCTCAAACACCATGCAAATTGTTTTGCCTCCTGAAGTCGAAGCCCTCGTGCAGCGCCAACTCACCAGTGGCAAATACAACAGCGCGATCGACGTTATCCTTGCAGCCATTAAACTACTCGAACAACAGCAAGATATTTATCAAGGACGACTGCAAGAACTGCAACAAGACGCACTGATTGGTCAGCAAGCATCCCAACGCGGTGAAGTCGTAGACGGTGCAACCGCAATGGCACAAATTCGAGCTAATTTGCGCTCGCGTTACAGTTCAAAAGAAACATGAGTCCACAATTTCGCCTCACTCAACCCGCAATTCAAGACATCGAGCAAATTGCAGACTACATCGCCAGTCGATCGGGACTCGATCGAGCGATCGCTTTTTAAGTAATCTTGACGCTAAATTCGCCAAAATTGCTCAATTTCCCAATATTGGACGACAAAGAGACGAAATTTTACCCTTGCTTCGCAGTCTCTCCATAGACAACTATCTCATCCTCTATATGCCGATCGGACAAGATGTAGAAATCTTTCGAGTTGTCAGTGGTTATCGAGATTTATCAGCCTTGTTCACCGATCCTGATAATTAAATTTAATATATCAATGGATGAAAAGGAGGAGGGAAAACCCTAATAACCTTCATTGAAAAAACGCGATCGCCCTTGTGACAAGACATTATCAGTGCGATCGCAACAGTCTAAGCAACACCATAGCTGGTAAACTGCCTTGCATAGGGAGGCTGAAGCCCCAAAACAATATCTTCCCGCGCCACACCCATCAGCACTAACTCCTCAGCAATCAGTTCATCAGTTTGATTGCGTTGAATCCAGACTTTTTCATTGCGGATGTCTAAGTGAATCGGGCAACTATAAATCCGATTGTGACCGTCCCAACCTAAATCTAATATCTGATAATGGTCATGTTCCGTGTCAAACAAAACCTGAATTTCTATGTCACCATTGATGGGTTTACTTTTGCTATATTCCATCAGGAAATTGCGAACAATCTGCCGATATTTAGTTAATCTATCCATTCCACAATCACCTCATTAGTAGGGTCGTATACTAACAACTTTAGATCGTACTCAGCTATCGCCGCTTGAGGCAAAGCACGAGAGAAAAATGAATTATAGGCAGCGATGGGAACTGCCAAATAGAGCGATCGATTTGGCTCCAAATTTCTGAGTGCTAGTCGATAATTCAAAAATTGACCGAGGGCTAGGTGGAAATCAAACATAGCTGATTCACTCAGAAAGCTTTTAACCTCCACCGCAATCTTCTGCACACCTCGCTCTGCGGCTAAAAGCTGTTCCGCCCCCAAGTCAATCCTGAGCCGATCGTCTTCGCTAAACTTTAGCTTCAGCGGATCGTGAGTAATTACCCAATTATCCTTCAGGAGAGCGGATTTCACAGACTCATGGAAAACATCCCTAGCCGACATAGACTTTACTCAAAGACCTAGTTTCCATTCTATCCAAACCCACGCACTTAAGAACTTAGCACTAATAGTATTATAACACTCAACCCAAATGCCAAGAATCAAATAAGGGCGATCGCCCTTTCATTCCCAACAACCGATCGCCCTTTTGATTCACCGCACCAAAAAAGCCACACACTCAACATGAGAAGTCTGAGGAAAGAAATCCGCCGGCTGCACTCGCGCTAACTTATAATCCCCATTTTCGCACAAAATCTTCAGGTCGCGAGCCAAAGTAGCAGGCTTGCAGCTAACATAAACAATACGATTTGGTTTGATTTCCTTGATAGCTTCCAAAACCGCGCGATCGCAACCTTTCCTCGGCGGATCTAACAGCACAATATCCGGTGTCAATCCCAAGGAAGGCAGCAAACTCTCTACAGTTCCCGCTTGAAAATCGACATTTCTCACGTCATTTAACTCAGCATTTAATTGGGCTTGTTCGATCGCCGCCGGTTGCACTTCTAAACCTATGGCTATTTTTACTTGTTGTGCCAGAGGTAAAGTAAAAGTACCAATTCCGCAGTAAGCGTCAACCAAAACCTCATTTCCCTGCAAATTCAATTCCCCTACAATTACCTCTAACAAAGCTTCAGCAGCCTCTGTATTAACCTGGAAAAAAGTATCGGCTCTTAGCTGAAAATTCATCCCAGCAAAGCTTTCTCGCAGATAAGAACGACCAGCTATGCAGCGAGTTTCTGCACCAAAAATCACATTAGTTTGAGCGGGATTTATATTCAAACAAACCCCTGCCAGTTGAGGATATTGTTTCAGCCACTCTGATGCTTGCTCTTCGAGTCCCGGTAACTCTCCAGTGCGAACTATTAAAGTTAGCAGCATCTCGCCCGTGCGCCGTCCGATTCGCAAGGACAAGTGACGCAATTCTCCTGTATGTTTCTTTTCGTCGTAGACTTGCCAATCCCGCCAGTGGATGTCTTCTTTGACTTCCTTTAACAAAGGATTGAGGCGCGGGTCTTGCACCGGACACTGATTGAGATTGACTAATTTGTGGGTGCTCTTTTGATAGTAACCTGCTTGAACTTGACCTGTTGCAGATATGGCCACGGGATAAGTCGCTTTGTTGCGGTATCCCAAAAATTGGGGAAATCCCTCGATTTTTCCCGTTAAAATTTCATCGACTTGCAGATTGCTAAATCCGCCAATCCTTTCTAAGGCTTGAATGATTTGATTTTGCTTGGCTGCAAGCTGATATTGATAGTCTACGTGCTGCCACTGACAGCCGCCGCACTTGTCGGCGACAATGCAGTTAGCTCGGATGCGGTGTTCGGAGGCTTCCAGAAGTGTGTCCAGCTTGCCTGTAGCATAGGTGGATTTGACCTGCACGAGGCGCACAAGGACTCGATCGCCCGTCACGGTATCGGGCACAAACACTACTAACTCACCAAAACGACCAACTCCGTCGCCGGTGTCTGTCAAGTCGGTAATCTCTATCTCAATCAGTTGACCTTGCTGGCAAGGGTTTGCCAATTTCGTCGAGTTTGGGGTGGGGAATTTAGATTTGGTCACAAGTAGTCGTGGTAGGATTTAATATGGTAATGCAATATCGCTCTCTCTTTCCTGAGATAAGTCGTAGCGAAGCGGGGCGCAAGCCATCGCACTCAAGCTCAATTGCAGGCTGTCTTCCTGCTGCTGAACGTCTTGCTGCTAAAGCCAAGCTTCAACCGGGGAGTCGAGCTTGTCGCGAGTTGCCTCGATCCCGTCGGTGCGATAGGCTGTTGGGGCGATGTAGCAAAAACTCGTTAAACAGTCAAAGTGTCTGCCGACATCCAAACTCTCACTCGCAATTTTTGAGTTTTTCCCGCAGTACCCTGGAACACAAGGAAACTGGCTTGAACATCAAGCATAACGCTTGGGGAGATTTACCCTCTACTTCTAGGATTGATAAATGTTAGGAGCAAGGCGAGTCTGCGAACCAAGAATCCCGTCGCCAACAGATGGGAATGTTTATTAATGTTATCCTCAAATTTGAATAACAATGAGCGTAGTTAGCCAATTAATTCTCCAAGCCGACGACGAACTTCGTTATCCCAGTACCGGCGAACTCCAAAGTATCAATGATTTCTTTAAAACCGGAGAACAGCGGGTGCGTATTGCTACTGCGCTGTCTGACAGTGAGAGGAAAATTGTTGAAGAAGCTAGTAAAAAACTCTGGAAAAAACGACCTGATTTTATCTCCCCTGGGGGCAATGCTTACGGCCAGCGCGAACGGGCTTTGTGTCTGCGCGACTACGGCTGGTACTTGCGCCTGATTACTTACGGTATCTTGGCGGGTGACAAGGAGCCGATCGAAAGCATCGGTTTGATTGGCGTTCGGGAAATGTATAATTCTCTGGGCGTTCCTGTTCCTGGCATGGTCGAAGCTATCCGCTGTTTGAAGGAAGCTTCTTTGGCTTTGCTCAATCAGGATGATGCTAAGGAAGCAGCTCCTTATTTTGATTATATCGCTCAGGCAATGTCTTAATTGCTTTGGTGATTGCTTTTACGGATGTGGCGGAGCATTCGCGGGTGATTTTTGGGGTGATTTTATCTCGCAATTGCTCGCAAATGTTTCGCTTCTGTTTTGGGCAAGGAAATCTGTCTAATTTCTGCTAGGAAGCAATGCTGTTTAAGCTTTCCCAGATGTTGAGTTCGTCTTGTCTTTCAATGCACATTTGAATTAAAAAGTCAAGTGTTTTTGGGAGAGATTGTTTTTTGAATTTCCGGCTGTCGTAGTGAATGGATGTTTTGAGCTGCGAAAGTTCGGAAAGGGTGGGGCAGGTTTGGATATGATGGACGATCGCATTTTGCCATTCTTCCAGCCTGCGGTAGCTGACAAACAGGCCGCCTCTATCCCGATGGTGGACGAAAACCACGAAAGCCCATGATTCGACTCGCTTAATCAGGTTTGGGCTGATTTTGAGCAGTTGGGCGATCGACCTGATGGTGATGCGGAGCTTTGTCGAGGGTTGGATGCGGCGAAATAGTGCTGTCATAGGTGTATACTCAGGGCTTGAGAGGCAAGTTCGGTTTAGAGTCAATTACATATTACTATATCATAGTCTTATTGCATAAGTGCAATAAAATTAATTTAAACTTCTTCAGCTCAGATGTTGCTCGTGCAACCCTCAATCATTGATGCTGTGCTAGTTTGAGAGTTAACGTAGGTGGGAAAAATGTCAGGACTCTCTAACAAAGCTGTGGTAGACAAAGAGCAGGAATTGCGTCCCGTTCGCTTCACTGAAACGGGGCGGATGCGTTTGGGAAAGATTTTAAAAGCAGCAAGACAGACAACAGGCTGGTCTGTCAGCGAAACAGAGTTCAAAACAAAGGGATATGAAGAGGCGCTGTTCACAGCTACAAATCAACCCGTACCCAAAGATGTGGGTATCAGTGCCGCAACAGTCAACCGTTACGAACGTGGGAAGCTAGATAATTTGGATTGGCGATCGCTCTCTCTGTTATGCTTTGTCCTCAAGCCGATCGATCCGGTGACAGGGGAAGCCCTGGAACCGACAAATGCGCTTTACATCGCGTGCGAACATCCCCCATACAACGATGCGAAGCTTTATGAGTAGTTATTACTGACATCTGGCAGTATTGTTAATCAGCTTTTCAGGGCGGGCTAGGAGCAACGGCCCACAAGCAAAATATTGAGTTGTTGTGGAACAGGCATCTTGCCTGTTCTTAACAATAGCGATCGGGAGTTAGTTATTACCGATCGCCCTTTTGTTTAGCAATTAAAGCTTTAGCTTGCTGCCACAGAGATTCTAACTCTTCTGGGGCATAATCTGACAAAGGTCGATCGCACGCAGCCTCCACCTTCGCAAACCGCTGCACGAAGCGATCGTTGGTTCCTTGCAAAGCAGCCGACGGATCTAAATCGTACCAGCGAGCTAATTGAATCAACACAAACATAATATCTCCCAATTCTGACTGCTGCGCTGCCTTATCCTCGTGTTTGAGAGCGTGTTCAAATTCTGCCATTTCTTCGTGAAATTTATCCCAAACGCCGTCTACACTGTCCCAATCAAAACTCACTTCCGCAGCTTTTTGAGAGATTTTCATCCCGGCGGTTATCGGCGGCAAAGTGCTGGCATAACGGCTCATTTTCGAGGCTAAAGTTGCCGGCTTTTCCGAAGTTGTGCCTTTTTCTGCTGCTTTGATTTTTTCCCAGTTTTCGTTGACTTCATCGACGCTGTTGAGTTCGACATCGCCGAAGACGTGGGGATGCCGCCGAATTAGTTTTTCTGTAATGCCCGCAGCGATTTCGGCGAAGGTAAACTGATTGGATTCGCTGCCAATTTGAGCTTGCAGAATTACCTGTAACAGTAAGTCGCCTAATTCTTCAACGATCGCATCTTTATCTCCTTTGCGAATCGCGTCGGCGGTTTCATAAGCTTCTTCGATGATGTGAGGAATTAGAGTTTGGGAAGTTTGGGCTAAATCCCAAGGACATCCGCCGTCTGGCGATCGCAATTTAGCCACAACTTCTATAAGTTCTTTGAGTGCTATTAGCGATCGACTTTCAGAATTAGACATAATAATTTACCTTTTATCTCAACCGGCAAGACGGTTATAAAGTTGTTAATGGCTCCAACAATTGATTTTATTCCTTCTTCCTTCTTTTCACCCTGAGCGAAGCCGAAGGGCCTTCTTCCTTCTTCCTTCTTCCTTCTGCTATGGATTTGCTAGATGTGCGAGTGGGAGCTTTGATTTTGGGTCTTTTAATTGTCTTAGGAGGCCGCAACCCGCTCAATCCTTTCTTTTTGAATCTTTTGTAAGCCGAGCCGCCCCAATCGCTCAGATAGTGGCTCATAGCGCCCAATTCTAGACCGATGTAAACGGCTAAAATTTCGATGCGGTGTTGCCAGATCGATCGTCCGCAACTCAAAACCACATCCTGCCAATTCCCGCCTAAGTTCCCGACTTTTTCGGCAATTGCCAATCCCAACACTCCGAAAACCGCGATCCAGATAGCGAGGTACAAGACTCGCAAAGCAGTGCCGATCAGAGGGCCGTGGGACAAAAAAGAGCGGTGGCGCAGGCTTTTTTGGTACGGCAGCCAAATCGGTTTGAACCATCCCCAGCGCTGATACTGGCAGGAGTAGATATCCAAGTCGGGGCCAAACATCAGCCCGCCGAATAAGAAACTGCCGGAAACGAGCAAAGTCAGGTTGCTGCTCTGAGTCTGGCCAAAGGTGAGGGCTGCCACAGCGGGCAAACTCCACATGGTTATTCGATCGTGGGTGCGGCCAGAGGGCATTTAAAGTTTAGGATTTTTTTTACTTGATCTTTCTGAGTTACTGTGATATGATAAATCCTTGTGAGTGCAATTGGGTGATTAGCTCAGTGGTAGAGCGCCTGCTTTACACGCAGGATGCCGTAGGTTCAAATCCTACATTACCCATCGGATAACTCAATATCAACAGTTTCAGCCGTTTTTAGCCGTCAAGCCGAAAACGGCTGTTGCTCTTGGGGGTTGACTGTTGAATTGGGTGACGACTAAATTTAACATTCTGTGGCGAATGTCTCAAAAGTTGGCACCCCATGCTAGAAAATTAATTTATTGATTTTCTTTTTTAGAACCGTGTATATGAAGCCTAAAATAACTAGCCCGATCGCGTGGCAGCAAGCTGAACTGCTCATGCAGCCAGCGATGATCCGAGTGCTCGACAACATCCGCAAACAATTAGAAGAGTCAGTTTGGACAGGCACTTATAAAGAAGTGCAGATTCCGATTCCGGGCTATCAACTAATTTTAGAGCATCAAGGCGAGCAATTATCCGTCGATATTTGGGAACTTTGCTATCGAGTCTGCTTTGTCAACTACCAGCCCGCCCACACTCAAATCCAAAGCCAAGAAGTTGTAATTGATACTAGCTTGATTGATGATGAGACTGGCGATGTAGATTGGAATCGTCTTGATGCCAAAGCCAGCCAATTAATCCAAGAAATATTCGCTAATTTGGACAAATAGTCAGCAGTCATAAACTTAGTCCGGGACGCATGGGTGGTCAGAAACCGGGTTTTTTCACGACAAGACGCGTTGGGGTCGGCAGATTCCGTAAAAAACCCGGTTTCTAGGCGTGGCGAGTGCGATCGCGAACTCAAACCAAGCATTAATGATTCAATAAACGCTCAAATCTCAAATCCTATGCTGATTCAAGAATTGCACGACATTCAAGCAGCGGCTGGTGCTACTTTTGCAGAGTTAACAACCAAAGAAATTGTGCCAGTGAGTTTTGGTAACGACGCAGAAGCGCTCGCAGCAACGAAACAAGGTGCGGCTTTGTACGATCGCACTCACTGGGGACGCATTCAAATCTCAGACAACGATCGCCTGCGGTTCTTGCACAATCAAAGTACCAATAACTTTAATATACTCAAACCCGGTCAAGGTTGCGATACCGTTTTCGTCACATCCACCGCCCGGACGATCGACCTCGCCACCGCTTACGCGACAGAAGATGCCGTACTGCTGCTAGTTTCGCCCAACCGCCGCCGCCAACTGCTGGAATTGCTCGATCGCTATATTTTCCCAATGGATCGCGTCCAGTTAACAGATTTAACCGATACAACTGTTGCTTTCAGTTTCCTCGGCCCGGAAAGCACTCAACTATTAGAAAAAATTGGAGTTACCGAACTAGAAAATCAACCTTACGCTACTCACAAATTGATAAAAACCCCCCCTCTTTCCCCCCCTTA
Source organism: Microcoleus sp. F10-B2 (assembly GCF_036704965.1). Lineage (NCBI taxonomy): Bacteria > Bacillati > Cyanobacteriota > Cyanophyceae > Oscillatoriales > Microcoleaceae > Microcoleus > Microcoleus sp. F10-B2. Next base: position 18,775 of record NZ_JAUBTB010000112.1, read on the forward strand.
CCAAGGGGGGGATGAAGGGGGGGTTCGAGTGGCTGTTGGTAGCGGTTTAGCAACTCCCGGATACACGTTAATTGCGCCCGCAAGCGGTGCAGCCAACTTGTGGCAGGAATTAGTCAAAGCTGGGGCCGTACCGATGGGCGATCGAGTTTGGGAACAACTGCGAATCGAACAAGGACGCCCCGCCCCAGATTTTGAACTCACAGACGATTACAACCCCTTAGAAGCCCGTCTTTTACACACGATTACCTATGACAAAGGCTGCTACATCGGTCAAGAAACAATTGCCAGGTTGAACACCTACAAAGGAGTCAAACAGCAACTTTGGGGGGTGCATTTGAGCGGTGCAGTTGAACCCGGAACAGCCGTCACTATCGGAGAAGAAAAAGTCGGCAAACTCACCAGTTTTACGGAAACAGAATCCGGCTTTTTTGGTCTTGCTTACATCCGCACAAAAGCGGGCGGCGAAGGACTAAAAGTGCAAGTCGGATCGGTGCCAGGAGAAGTAGTAAATGTACCTTTCTTGAGTTCGTAGTTGCGATCGATCGCCTGTTGGCGCCCTTGCGATAATTAAACGCTTTGTAGCGGTGTTTGAAGTACATTTCCACAATCCCTCGGTGTTCCCACAATCCCAGCAAGTTGATGGCAACCTCTGACTAATGGACTCTCACATCCCGCTGTACTTCGGCTATCCGTTCCTCAATTAGTCGAGTCGTAATTCCAATTTTATAGAAGCTGTTGCCGTCAGCTTTTACCTCAAGAAAGTAGAGCGATTTCACTCTTGATACGCCTCAATTGTGCGCGGTAAATATTCAAATCAGCCCGCCGTTCGTCCAAACAAGATAACTCTCCGCCCCGGCAATATCTACGGAGCGATCTAACTTAACTAACAGGGAATTGAAAGCCCCTGCCTATGCTCGATCCGGAATTAGGGAGTATTGGATTCTAGATATCAATGCCCGTCGATTGTATGTGTTTCCCGAGCCAGGGCTGAGTGTTATGCTAGCCCGGTTGTGTTGGCCGAGTCGGATTTAATCGCACCTTTGGTATTTCCAGATTGTCAGGTGTCTGTGGAGGATTTGCTCAACAGGAGTGCAAAGGGGAGCATCCCGATTTTGCAAGTATACAAAAGTATGATAAAATGCGCTGCTTTTGGGAAAAGCCAACACTTAGCTT
>NZ_JAUBTB010000113.1:0-16408 GCF_036704965.1 Microcoleus sp. F10-B2
TCCCGCCCGTCCAGAAAGGACGGGCGGGACGCCCATCCCACAAGAACAATAAATTGTAAGTTATTTAATTCTCATTCGTAAGGACTTTAGTCATGATTGAATAAATCCCAGAGACAGGACTAAAATCCTCACTACGAACGAAAGACGCCCAATTTCCCAACTCTACTCAATCGCAAAGCAAACTCGGAGAAGTCAGCACAAAGACATCCCTGGTTCCCACGCCTTCAGATTCCGGTTTAATCGGCGTAGTAAAGTGGAAAAACTCGTGGTCGTTAACTAACAGCAATTCTCCCGGATGCAGAATTTTATTAAAAACAGGCTTCTCTTTTTTAGCCAAGTACAAATGCGTTTCCCCGCCTACAATATTAGTTCTGTCAACCGAGAAAATCCCGATAAAATCAGTACCGTCTTGGTGAATCCCTTCCGGTGCGGGGTTGCCGAAATTGTTTGGCGAACAAGTTGTCCTGATTTGATGGATGCCGATTTCAGCTTCCGGGTGAATTTTGCAGGAATCGAAAAAAGCAAAAATCATCTGTTTGAAATTATCGAGGGCGATTAGCCGATCGTCCAATTCGGCAAATTCCCGCCTGATATCACCCACTAGCGGATTGTATGTTTTGCTTTGATACAAATAGCCGTGAGGTAACTTAACTAACTCATTTCCGTTGACTGTAAACCGCGATAATCTTCTCGAACGATACTTACCTTTCACATACGGATCGACAGGCATATCGTCAAAAAATTCCTTGAAACCTTCTAGCTTAATCGAGTTTACTTTTTTGAAAGTAAACATGAACGCATAATCCAAATGAATGGATTCTAATACGGTTTTCATAGATTTTACTCCCTGAAGCCTTGCTCCCCTCTCTAATTTTGCCTTTAGGAGGTGTATGCTTCTACTGTAGCGCAGGATTTTTGTATGTGTCGTAAAAGACACTACAAAAATTGCAAAGATATCGTAAAGACGACAAGATGAAGTGGAGGGCTTGTTCTTCTTTTAATCCAAAATCCAAAATCTAAAATCTAAAATCTAAAATCGATCGACTGCTTTCACCAGCGACTGACAGGCCCGCAGGAAAACGGCAACATCGACCCCAAGTGCGACGTACTGAACGCCAGCATCAATCCACTGCTGGGCGATTTCGGGGTTTTCGGCAAAAGTACCGGCGGCTTTGCCTGCTTTGCGGATGGTTTGCACTGCCTCCTGCATCATGTCGATGACTCGGGGATCGCGGACTTGGCCGGGAATGCCGATCGACTGTGACAAATCGTAAGGCCCTAGAAAAATCACGTCCACCTCTGGCACAGTAACAATTTCTGCCAGGTTGTCGATGCCGCCTTTACCTTCGACATGAATCACAACTAAGGATTCTTCGTTGAGTCGATCGGTGATATTTGTACCTGCGGCAGTGTAAAGTCCGGCCCGCGTAGCGAAAGAAAGGCCTCGCGTGCCCAGAGGACTGTATTTAGCGCTTTTGACAGCGGTTTCAGCATCAATTTTGCTTTCAATTTGAGGTACTTGAACGCCTGCACTGCCGATGTCGAGAGCTCGTTGAATTTGCGGCCCGTCGTTTTTGCGGACACGAACAATCGGTGCAATTCCGGTACAGTCGGCGGCGCGACACAAATCTTCAGCAGCAAGCGGGTGCAGGGGGCCGTGTTCCATGTCGATGACGGCAAAATCAAATCCAGCGTGACCGCAGATTTCCATGAATGCGGGATAAGCGCAGTTCATAAATAAACCGAGGACTGTTTCGCCTTGTTTAATTTTTTGTTTGAGTTGGTTTTGACGCATGGGTAATCCCGGAAAATTGATTTTTTTACCGTCGATGAAGCCAGATTGTTTTTAACAATACAGCTAAAATATTGTCGTGATGAATTACTTTATGTTAACAAAATAGACAAAAATTTTATAGCTGCTTTTGCTTCTATCTTAAATGGAATCAAGCACAAAAGCCAGCCAAAAATAAACATTCCTAAAATTGGTAAAAATATGGCTCCCACGGATGGTTCGACTAACCAAGCAAATAAAGCAAACATTCCAATACTGCCCGTTGTCCACAGCCAAAGAATCATAAATCCTAGAACTATTTTATGTAAACTCATCCGAATTTTTATATAACAACCGAACTTTTGAGGATGTATATCTCCTTCTATAATGGGAATAAATGAATTGCGACCGATGATGATGCGATTGATTTTGAATTTTTTGCCAGAAACTGTTCCTTCATAGGGTTTTGCAGGTGGTGGGCCAAAGGGTAGAGTTACTCTAAAAAGTTTTGGAGTAGTGACAACTTCGTCCAACCTGCGTAAAACTTCCGAAAAAGTTAAACTGGTGGTAATTGTTAAACTCTCAAAAGGAATCAATGACCTAAAAAATTTGACAATTTTGAGCATAAGGTAGATCCGGCTGTTCAATAGTTGTTACTGGTATTAATGCCTCTTATCTAAAAAAGTTTTCCCTGACAACACCGCGAAATACCAGTATACTGCAAAATAAACATTTAGATGGGATGAGTGTTTTTCGCGCTATGTCAAAATTAATTCCACAATCTCCGATGAAACTTCGACAGTATCTATTTTTGCTGAAAGGTCGATCGATCCTTAGCCTCACCCTCGGCATCATTTCCGCGATAGGGAGCATTTCGCCAGTATTTGCCGAACCTCCCCGCAATCCAGACAATGCAGAAACTTGCGACATTCTAGTAGCAGGCGGCGGGCTCGCAGGTGCTGCTACCGCTTACGAAGGTTTGCTGGCGGGCCGCACAGTTTGCCTGACTGAAATTACTGATTGGGTAGGCGGTCAAATTTCCTCCCAGGGAACTTCCGCACTCGATGAAAGAGATACTCAGCGATCGCTCTTATTTTACCCCCGAGGCTACCTAGAATTGCGGCGGCGGATCGAGCAACATTACGGCCGGCTAAATCCCGGAGGCTGCTGGGTTAGCTATTCGTGTTTCATGCCCTACGACGGTCACAAAATTCTATTTAACATCTTGCAGGATGCCGCTAGAAAAGGCAAAGGCACGCTGAAATGGTTTCCCAATACAGTTATTAAAGAACTAGCAATTACTCCTGCTGTGGCGGGGAATGCGGTTGGAGGTCAACAAATTAAAAGTGCGATCGCCATTCAACACAAATCGGCCGCCAACACCCCACCACTCAACACCGAAACTCTTTCTCAGACTATCGAAGATGCCTATCGCTACGAAAATTCAGCGCGATTTAATAAAACTATTATTCGGTTTATTCCTAAAGCATCTGGAACCCCCCCTAACCCCCCCTTGCCAAGGGGGGGGAATTCCACCAGTTCCCCTTTACAAGGGGGGAATTCCACCAGTTCCCCTTTACAAGGGAGGAATTCCACCAGTTCCCCCCCTTTACAAGGGGGGGCTAGGGGGGGTGCTGATTGGTACGTTGTAGATGCCACTGAAACAGGCGAATTGATCGGACTTGCGGATGTTCCTTACCGCCTCGGAATTGACCCGCGTTCCCCTCTCGAACCTTCCTCCCCGAGCCCCACCGGCGACGCTTACTGCACTCAAGGTTTTACCTACACCTTTGCGATGCAGGCAACGAAGGAACCGCAGCAGCATCAACTACCTTCTTTTTATCAACAATACGCTCCTTACTACAGCTACGAATTGCAGAGATTGGCGAGCTTTCCCTTAGTTTTCACCTACCGCCAAATCAGGAGTATGAGACCGGATGAAAAGCGACCTTCCGATCCGAAGCAATTCCCGATTTATCCGGGGGATATTTCGATGCAAAACTGGACTTGGGGCAATGACTATCGTCCCGGTTCTGCTGAGGATAATTTAATTTATTCTCGCGCGCAGTTGGAAGCGGCAGGTCAACTGCAACCGGGGGGATGGATGGGCGGTTTGCGAACGGAGACTTTGCGAAAGGGAGAGGAAAATGCCAAAGGATTTTTCTACTGGCTGGTAACAGGAACTACTGACTCGCAGCTAGGAGATGGAGTCAAAAAGCCTCATCCAAACAATCGTTTTTTGAGCGGTTTGGATTCGCCGATGGGGACGGTGCACGGACTTTCTAAATATCCTTATATGCGGGAGGGCCGGCGTATTATTGGGCGGCCGAGTTTCAACCAGCCTCAAGGTTTTAGGGTGTGGGAAGTTGATATGTCTCGCACTGACTTTACGGCCGATTTTTACCGCCAGAATTTGTCGGAGGAAGAGTATCGCAATTTGTGGTTGGCTGTGGGTGGTTTGAACGCGCCGGCTTTGGCTGTGGGAAGTCAATCTGTTGAGGATACAAAATCGCGATCGCGCGCTACGATTTATCCTGATTCTGTGGGTATCGGTCATTATGCGATCGACTTTCACCCCTGCATGACCAACAGTCCGCCGGAAGCACCGGGAAATACCGAACGCGAAGGTACTCGCAAAGCTCAAGGCCAAGCTTATCCGTTCCAAATTCCGCTGCGGGCAATGATTCCTCAAAAGATTGACAATATGTTAGTGGCGGGTAAAAGTATTGCTACTAGCCACACAGCGGCCGCTGCTTATCGAGTGCATTCTTTTGAATGGTCTGCCGGTGCTGCAGCGGGAGTTACGGCTGCTTTTTCCCTAGAAAAGGGCATTATACCTGATGAATTAGTGGACGAATTGCCATCCCGGGAGCCAAACTTGGAAGTGTTGCAGTTGCGGTTGCAACAAAATAAGAATCCGATCGCATTTCCGGGTACTTCTATTTTCAATAGTTCGTGGCAAAATTGGAAATAATCGCAGTTGGCAATCTCAATAGCCACAAGACCAGAAATCATCTCAATTCCGGTAACACCGGAATGACTGTTGGTTGTTGACTCGGGGTCTAGAAACTGAATAGTTGAGTGTTAACTGTTGATTCGATTTTATGATTCCGATGCAACCGGAAACGATATCGTGGGGCGATGGTGGTAAAAAAGCCCAAATCCATATCGAAGAGGGCTTACGCTTACAGCAATAGACCCCAAATTGGTTCTACAACAGATTCCACGTTTATGAAGTACACCCAGATTGCTCTTCTATTGCCGTAGGGACACGGCGCCGTGCCGTGTCCCTACCTCTGTTGTGTACCTCACTAACCTGAAAAGTGCTGTATCTGAGATGTTGCACCATTGTCAATAAGCCTTTTATGAATTGGCATCCTGCCCGTGAAGCGAGAAAATCTACTCTTCGCAGAACGGGCCGGAAAGCCTGTGAAGCGAGAATGGTGCAAGATGCGACTTCTATAGAAAAAATAACGCGCTGATGACGCACCTTACTAAATTTGAGGATAACGTTCTGCTAAGAAAGAGATAGCAGCAGCCCGATCGCCCAAATCGCCATCCAACCTCGCCGCCAACAAATCATCCAACATTCGTTTAAACCCAGGCCCCGGCTTATAACCCAAAGCTTTCAAATCATTGCCATTTAAAGGCGGCTCAACATTCGCCCACCGGGTGAGATATTCCCAAATTTGACGGCGGAATTTTCGCGGACTTTGTATGGCGATCGCAATTAACACCGGCAATTCATAATTCCTCAACAGCAACACCAATTGACTCGGCCACTCGCACTTAGGCAAATTCTCTGCTAACTGATTCTTTCCGGCTTCCAAAACTTCCAGCCGCTTAATACTGTCAGCGGGTAACTGAAGATTTGCAGCCACCTTGCCGCGATATTCCGGTGCTAAATAAGCTATCAAAACTTCCAGTCGCATCTGCCAATCGGGAATATTGATAATGGGGAATGGGGAATGGGGAATGGGGAATGGGGAATGGAGAATGGGGAATGGGAAATGGGGAATTGTTTGTTCCTTTTTCCCTTTTCCTTCTTGCTTTTTCCCTCTTCCCTCCTCCTTCTTCCTGACCTCCTTTACATCCGTTACATCCGTTACATAATCCGTTGCCGAACCTTCCTTCTGCCTTCCTTGCAAACACCGATCGAGCAAACGCAGTTGCCGCCACAACTGGCGATCCAATTCCAAACTAGGATGAATGCAGCGCAAAGCCTGCAAATCTCCCAGCATTTGCAAAGCAACTTTCCAGTAAGGAGCTTGCAAAATGTATTTTAATTCGCTTTTGAGCCGAGTTTCCAAAGCCGGAGCTCGGCCGTTTTCCCCCTGAATTCGGTAATAAATCCCGCTGGCCAAAGCGTGGCGGATGTATCCTTCCGTCTGCGGCTCAATTTCAAATCCCAAGCGCACCGCAAACCGCACAGCGCGATAAATTCGCGTCGGATCTTCGATAAAACTATTGGCGTGCAAAACTCGAATTTGCTTCGATTCCAAGTCCAGCAAACCGCAAAAAAAATCTAACAATTCGCCGCTGCGAGGAACACCCAAACGCACAGCCAGCGCATTAATTGTAAAATCTCTGCGGTACAAATCTTGGCGAATCGAACTCGCTTCAACTTCAGGATTTGCAGCCGGATAAGGATAAAATTCAGTACGAGCAGTCGCGATATCGACCCACAGGGAGCCGAAAGGAGAGTCTTTGTGCCACAAAAGCGCGGCGGTTTGAAATTGACCGTGAACGTCTAAACGCGATCCCGGGTATAGTTTTTGCAGCGATGAAGCTAACTCGACACCTGCACCGGAATCGTCGGAACCGCACTTTCCATCCACAACCAAATCAATATCAGTTAGCGCCAGTGTATCATCGGTCGCTAAGAGTAAATCCCGGACTGCTCCGCCAACCAAATAAAGTTGCCAGCCGCGCTGTTGGGCAAGATTGGCCGCGATCGACAATAATTGCCATAATTCGGGACTGATGCGCGATCGCAACAAATGCTCAACCGATTCGGGCATGACACAATAAGACAATTCTGCATTGCTTCCCCTGTCTCGCGTTTTTTGCTGGTGCAATTCCCGCAGCACGTCAGTGCGAGTCACAATTCCTACAAGTTGACCGTTTTCCAATACTGGCAAGCGCCCGATATCGTATGTCACCATTAAAGATTCAATTTCCGGCAGCAAAGTATCTGGGGCGATCGTTTTTAGCTGCCAAGTCATGTAACCCTTCACCGGGGCGTGACTGAAACCGTGGTGCAGGGCAATGTCAATGTCGCGGCGCGAGATAATGCCGGCGAGCCGATCGTCCGCATCGACCACACAAAGCCCCGAATGTCCGTAACGTAGGAGGATACGGTGAGCTTCCCCCACCGATGTTTCCGGGCGAATACTCCGCACTGGAGACGACATTAACTCGCGCGCTGTCGGAGGGTGGGGAATTTGAGCTTTGAGTTCGTCAGCTAACTGATTTAAAGTCAGCAGGGGGTCAACATCGCGGGTGGCGAGGGAAGCAGCGCGGGCGTGGCCTCCGCCGCCGAAGGGTTTGAACAATTCGCTGAGGTTTGTTCCTTCGATGCGCGATCGGCCGATAATAGTTAATCGATTGGAAACTCGCGATTCTGGAGCGATGTTGCGGTTGTTTTCGTTTTCGCTAAATTTATAAACATTACCTAACAGCAGAGCATCGGTTTCAGTCAAATCCAGCAAGCGAGAAGCCAGCGAAGAAAGTCCCGGAACGTAAGATTCAGTAGATAGCAGCACCCAAGCTACGCTGTAACCGTGCAAAATTTCCGATCGCAAATTATTCAGCGCTTCTGGGAGCAAATCTTGCAATTGAGGAGACAAACCGGGTTCTACATATTCAGCGATTACCCGCAAACTCGCTCCCTGTTCCATCAACCACGCCAAAGCACTCGCATCTCGCGCAGTTGCGCCCTCAAAGGTGAGGGAGCCTGTATCGACGTGGATGCCGAGGGCCATGACTGTTGCTTCCGAAGGCAGAAGTCGAGATGGTGTGTCGCTGTTTTCTGCTTGATTTTTGAGCTTTTCGACAATTAATGTAGTGGTGGCTCCGACTGCTTCGATCTGGGTAACAGTTGCAGGGATGTCTGAACCGGCCTGTAGGTGATGGTCGAAAACCGCTATTTCGTTGAGGTGCGGCAAATCCAGCCACTCGGCGGCTTTTCCCAAACGATCGCGCCCTGAGGCATCAACTATACTAATCGATCGAATTTGTTGCGGATTGACCGATCGGCGTTCAATCAGCGGGTACTCGTCGCGGTGCAGGGCCAAAAAATCCCGCACCGTCGGGTGACACCCGCCAGTCAGTACGATCCTGCTACCGGGGCGCAGCACGCAAAGTCCCACCGCCGCCCCCAAGGCGTCAAAATCTGCTGTTGTGTGGCACAAAACTAAGTCCATAGTCGAACATCCCGCATCTCTAACTCAAACAGTAGCAATTTCTCGCCCTCTGAAACCGGATGTGTCGATCGGGCTTTAACTTAACCTTTCCAGTTTTCTGTCGTGTAGCGAACAATGATAAAATTGATCGAAATCTCAAGAGCCGCTGACGCCTGTTCGCGCAACGCCCGAATTTGCACTGGTTCTTTCGTATCAATCAACCGACAATTTCTCGATCGACGATCGGGAAACTGTCAAAAACTAGAATTTGGAAGATTTTTTTCGGTTCTGGGAAACTATTTCCGATCAACGCACGGTTATATCGAAAGGAGAAAAGATGTTATCAATTCTGTTTCAATTGGTTTTACTGGCTCTGGTACTGCTGTCTTTTGTGATGGTCGTTGGCGTGCCAGTTGCTTATGCCTCTCCCCAAAACTGGAATCAGTCTAAATCCCTGATCTATGCCGGGTCTGGCCTCTGGTTTTTGCTGGTTATTGCAGTGGGTGTATTGAACTTTTTAGTCGTTTAATTTCACCCAACCTTATCGAATAAAGAAGGTAAAAGATAGAAGGATGAAGGCATTCACCAGCGATTGAAAGGCATTCGGCAGAAGCTAGGAATTTTCCAGACCGCGCGACCCTGTATGTTTTTGCACTTGAGATTCAGATGAGATGCTGCTACTTTCTGGCTTTTGCCTTCTCACAAACAAAAATCTAAAATCTAAAACCAAAAATCTAAACTAGAACACTATGACTGTTTACGAGGGAACTTTTACTCAAACAGAATCTTTACGATTTGCTATTGTCATCGGTCGTTTTAACGATTTGATTGTAAACAAACTTTTGGAAGGATGTCAAGATTGTTTGAAACGCCACGGCGTTGATATCAATCCTCACGGTAATCAAGTTGATTTTTATTGGGTTCCGGGAAGTTTTGAGATTCCTTTGGTGGCCCGGCAAGCTGCTCTTTCTCGTCGCTACGATGCGGTAATTTGTCTGGGTGCGGTAATTCGGGGCCAAACTCCTCATTTCGATTTTGTGGCTGGTGAGGTTGCTAAGGGAATTGCTGCTGCTGCTTTTCAGACAGGGGTGCCGGTGATTTTTGGGGTGGTGACGACTGACACGATGCAGCAAGCTTTGGAAAGGGCTGGAATTAAAAGCAATTTGGGCTGGAATTATGCGATGAGTGCTTTGGAAATGGGCACTTTGATGCGTCAAGTTAATGGTTTGGGCGGAAATTCTTACGGTCAATTAGCTAGTGGGTCTGCCGGTCAAGTGCTGTCGGGCGAAGCAAATCTGGCTATAGCCCCGGATCTATCGTCAGATCGAATACTGTAATTTCTACAAGGCATTTTGCCAACAATGGCCACAATTCCAAATTCAGATTTTGACAAGTGGCAGCATTTGATTCACTTCCTGTTCTGGAACAGACATACCTTCTCAAAGACCGAGTTCCTCCTAAACTTTTGAATAATGTGGAGTTGCTAGATTATCGTCTATTCCCTAAGAGGTATTATCGAATTTTGGTGTTGAACAAGGTTGAATAAATATCTGAAATCCGTTATGTTAACTAAGGTGTAAGTATTGAGGTTATCTAAACTCGATCCCCTAGCACGGATTTCAGTATAAATGCTGTACGATAAGTATTTAACCTCTTCTTAATAAACAGCTCTGAAAACAACTTTCTAGGTTAATTGTTGAGATTATATAGAAGGACAATTTTGTCAATTGAGTGCCTAGAAAGCTTTCCGGCAAAAGGATTCAGCGTTTTTGCCATTACCTGAATACTTGCAGTTACTTATCAACATGAAAGTGCAAAAATTTTATGGGTGACATTCAAGCTACCTTTACATCTACCGATCGAGCTTTTCAGATTGAGGGGTACGAAAAAATAGATTTCAGCCTGCTATACGTAGATGGTGCTTTCAAGCTGGAGAATCATGAGATTGCGGATAGTTACCGCCAATTCGGTCGCTGTTTAATGGTTGTAGATGAAACAGTCTACGGTCTGTACGGTGCACAGATGCAGGATTATTTCAAGCATCACGAGATAGATTTAACAGTCTTTCCAGTTAATATCAAGGAACCTGATAAGACGTTAAAAACTTTTGAAAGCATCATAGATGCCTTCGTTGACTTCGGACTCGTGCGGAAGGAGCCTGTTTTGGTAGTCGGTGGTGGATTGACTACTGACGTAGCTGGTTTTGCCTGCTCATCCTATCGCCGTCGGACTAACTACATTCGCGTACCGACAACCTTAATTGGGCTAATTGATGCCAGTGTGGCAATCAAAGTAGCTGTGAACCACGGTAAGCTGAAAAACCGCCTCGGCGCTTACCACGCTTCGCAGAAAGTAATTTTAGATTTCTCCTTTCTGAAAACTCTGCCGATCGACCAAATACGAAACGGCATGGCAGAGTTAATTAAGATCGCCGTAGTAGGCAACAAAGAAATCTTCGAGTTGTTAGAAAACTACGGCGAAGCATTGCTGCACAGCCATTTTGGTTATTTAGACGGCACATCTGAACTGCGGGAAGTGGCACATCGGTTAACCTACAACGCGATTCAGTCAATGCTGGCATTAGAAGTACCAAACCTCCACGAGCTAGATTTGGATCGGGTGATTGCCTACGGTCACACCTGGAGTCCGACGCTGGAACTAACACCGGAAATTCCCATGTTCCACGGCCACAGCGTCGCCATCGATATGGCTTTTTCGGCCACGATTGCTCAACTGCGGGGCTACATTTCGATCGCCGACCGCGATCGGATCTTAGGATTAATGAGCCGCCTCGGACTAGCAATTGATAGCCCTTATCTCACATCAGAACTGCTCTGGAAAGCCACCACATCGATCAGCCGTACCCGCGACGGCCTTCAGCGCGCTGCGGCTCCCCGCCCCATTGGTGAATGCTTTTTCATGAACGATTTGACTCGAGGTGAGTTGGATAAAGCCCTACTGGTTCATCGAGAAATCTGTCAGGGCTACCCGCGCCGCGGCGATGGCGAGGATATGTATGTGGTATTGCAGAAAGTTGCAACTCTTTCCAAATCGGGGGTATGACCGTGAGACCCGTTACCCCAGTCGGGATTTTAGCGGCTAAACTCGAAAGTCTCGTCTCGCAAGTAGAAAAAATCGATAATCTCGATCGAGCTTTCAAGGCCCAATTACAACAAGCCTACGAACTAGCCAACGGTCTCGATCCCTACCTGAATCTTTGTACCACGCCGGAATCTCCCGCCTTAGCCGCGTTAGTAAAGCGTACCCAATCAGAAGATTGGAGTAAGCGATTCTCTGACGGCGAGACAGTGCGGCAGTTGGAACAGGAAATGCTTTCGGGCCATGTCGAAGGCCAAATGCTGAAATTTCTCGTTCATCTCACCAAAGCACAGCGCGTACTGGAAATAGGGATGTTTACCGGGTACTCAGCACTAGCGATGGCGGAAGCACTGCCGGTGGATGGAGTGGTGGTAGCCTGCGAAGTAGATGCTTATGTCGCTGAATTTGCCCAGAAGTGTTTTGACGAATCTACTGCCGGTCACAAAATCTCAGTGAAGGTAGCACCGGCTCTAGAAACCATGAAACAATTGGCCCAAGACGGGGAAGTCTTCGATTTGGTGTTTATCGATGCCGATAAAGCTGGATACAGAGACTATCTCGATTTACTCCTAACTACGGGGCTGTTGGCTCCCAATGGCTTGATCTGTGCAGACAATACTCTGATGCAGGGACAGCCCTACTTGTCAGGTACTGCTACTGAGAACGGAGTTGCGATCGCCAAATTCAACCAGGCTCTAGTTGACGATCCGCGCGTAGAGCAAGTGTTAGTGCCGCTGAGAGATGGATTGACTTTAATTCGGCGCGCTTAGTAGAACAAAACTTAGGCGTCAAAACCAAACAAACCGGGTTTTTTGCCCTATTTGGCGGGCTCTAACCAAGTCAAACGGTCAAAAAACCCGGTTTTTAACCACCCGTGCGTAATATCAAATCCGCGCTTCACCGGCATGATTCATCTCTCTGTTCTGGACTGCGCCTGCTTCGCTTCAAAAGCGGTTTAATCATTCAAAAACCACCGCTTTCTGAGAGTATTTACTTAGTAAAAAATTATGATCGAAACAGTTTCAACGGCAGCGATGCCATCTGAACAGGAAACAAACGCGACGAATAGCCGCTTCCAGACAGTCAAAACCATAGCAACCTTAATTTTGCTGCTATTGGTACTGCCCCTGAATCTCGCTTTAACAGCGCTAGCCCTACTGAGATGCCTCATCATCAAACCGTTTCAGTCTCGAACGATCGCCGAGTCTCCCCAAACGATTTTGATTAGCGGTGGCAAGATGACCAAAGCATTGCAGCTAGCGAGATCGTTCCATCAGGCCGGTCATCGGGTAATTTTGGTAGAAACCGAGAAATACTGGCTGACAGGTCATCGTTACTCTCGGGCGGTCGATCGCTTTTACACAGTACCAAATCCCCAGACAGAGGAATATCCCCAAGCACTCTTAAAAATCGTCCAACAAGAGGGAGTTAATGTTTACGTTCCCGTCTGTAGTCCTGTCGCCAGTTACTACGATGCCGAAGTCAAAAGGGTACTTTCTCCTCACTGTACGGTAATGCACGTAGATGTCGAAACTCTGCAACGTTTGGATGATAAGTATGAGTTTGCAAAAGCCGCCGAAGCATTGGGGCTGCGAGTTCCGAAGTCCTACCGCATTACTAATCCCCAGCAAGTAATCGATTTTGATTTTAGTGACGCCCAGCGTCCATATATTATCAAAAGTATTCCCTACGATTCAGTCCGCAGGTTAGATCTCACGAAGTTACCCTGCGAAACCCCAGCCGAAACAGCCGCTTTTGTCAACTCATTACCAATCTCCGAGAGTAAACCTTGGATTATGCAAGAGTATATTCCGGGGCAAGAATTCTGCACTCACAGTACAATCCGTGATGGTCATCTTCAGTTGCATTGTTGTTGCAAATCGTCGGCGTTTCAGGTGAATTACCAGAATGTCGATCGCCCGGATATCGAAAATTGGATTCGTCAGTTTGCCAAGAGTCTCAATCTGACTGGACAAGTTTCCTTTGATTTCATTCAGGCGGCGGATGATGGAGAGATTTACGCGATCGAATGCAACCCCCGCACCCATTCAGCCATCACGATGTTTTACAACCATCCCGATGTGGCAAAAGCTTATTTGGAACTCGACCCTTTACCGCAGACTGTCCAGCCTTTGGCATCCAGTCGCCCGACTTACTGGATTTACCATGAAATTTGGCGGTTGGTGACTCATTTGCGGTCGCCAAAGCTCGTTTATGAGCGGTTACAAATTATCGCCCAAGGCAAAGATGCCATCTTCGATTGGGACGATCCGCTGCCGTTTTTGATGGTGCATCATTGGCAAATTCCCTTGTTGTTATGGGGGAATTTACAGAAGCCGAAAGAGTGGATTCGGATTGATTTTAATATTGGAAAACTTGTGGAAATAGGGGGAGATTGAGTATGTCAGTATTACGGGTTTTGCATTTAGTCGGATCGGCAGACAGTGAATTTTACTGTAATTTGTCGCGCTTTTATGCCCAAGATTGTCTGGAGAAGACTGCTAATCCAGCACTCTATGAATTTCATATAGCCTATGTTTCTCCCGATGGCCAATGGCGTTTTCCCACCTCTCTCGATCCGAGTGCGATCGCGGCGGCTAATCCCATGTCTCTAGCGGGCGCAGTACAGGTGCTGGCAGATCTCCAGATAGACGTGATGGTGCCCCAGATGTATTGTCTCCCCGGCATGACTCAATACCGAGCCTTGTTCGATCTGCTGAATATTCCTTACCTGGGTAATACCCCAGAGGTGATGGCACTGACTGCTGACAAAGCGAAGGCTAAGGCAGTAGTAGCGGGCGCTGGGGTAAGTGTGCCGGAGGGAGAAGTTCTCCACGCGGGCGATCGCCCTTCTATTGATTTCCCGATCGTGCTCAAGCCACTGAATGCCGATAATTCTCTGGGAGTTGCGTTAGTTAGAAATGCCGCTGACTTTGACGCTGCTATGCAGACAGCATTGACTTATTCACCGTCGGTGCTAGCAGAAAGATTTATTGAATTGGGTAGAGAAGTTCGCTGTGGTGTCATCGTCCAAGCAGGCCAGCTAGTCTGCTTGCCACTGGAAGAGTATGCTGTGCATCCTGATACGAAGCCGATTCGGATTTATTCTGATAAGTTTAAACACAATGACGATGGCAACTTGGTCTTTGCCGCTAAGGATAGTACCAAGTTGTGGATAGTTGAACCCAGCGATCCAGTCACCCAAAGGGTTTGGGCTATGGCCAGAAAATGCCACATAGCTTTGGGGTGTCGCCACTACAGTCTATTAGATTTTCGCATCGACCCCCAGGGACAACCTTGGTTCTTAGAAGCGGGGCTGTACTGCTCTTTTTCTCAAAAAGGTGTGCTTGCGACTATGGCCCAAGCATCAGGAATTTCTCTGGATACTTTTTTTGAGAGTATGCTGCAAAATGCCTTACAAGGTCGATCGGGTACAACGGTGCAACAAGTAATATAAATTCGGGTGGCACGGCAATGATGGTTGAGCGTTAAACTCTAGTGATGAATTGGGAATTGGTGCAACTAAGAAGGATAACTTGCAATTTTTGAAATTGTGTGATACCATAAAACGTTCTCAAATAGCGCAACACTAACTATTACTGCATGGCAACGAAGCCAACGATCGCATTTACTCACCTCGGCTGCGAAAAAAATCGCATCGATACCGAACACATGATCGGCTTGCTGGCTCAAGCGGGCTATCAAGTCGATTCTAATGAAGAATTAGCCGATTACGTCGTCGTCAATACTTGCAGTTTTATCCAAGCGGCGCGAGAAGAGTCAGTCCGCACCTTGGTAGAATTGGCCGAAGCTAATAAAAAAGTAGTCATCACCGGCTGCATGGCACAGCATTTTCAGCAGGAATTGCTGGACGAATTGCCGGAAGCAGTCGCAATTGTCGGCACTGGCGACTATCATAAAATCGTCGATGTTATGCAGCAGGTGGAAAAGGGCGATCGAGTTTCCCTCGTCTCTTCAGAACCTACTTACATCGCTGACGAAACTACTCCCCGCTACCGCACGACATCGGAAGGTGTGGCTTATCTGCGAATAGCAGAAGGCTGCGACTATCGCTGTGCATTTTGCATTATCCCGCACTTGCGCGGAAATCAACGATCGCGGACGATCGAATCTATCGTCGCCGAAGCTAAGCAATTAGCCTCCGAAGGGGTAAAGGAAATTATCTTAATTTCTCAAATTACCACCAACTACGGCAAAGATATTTATGGCGAACCGAAACTAGCCGAACTACTGCGCGCTTTGGGTGAAGTAGATGTACCTTGGATTCGGATGCACTACGCCTATCCTACAGGTTTGACTCCGCAAGTTGTCGCAGCCATCCGCGAAACACCCAACGTTTTGCCGTATTTGGATTTACCCCTGCAACACTCGCACCCAGAAATTCTGCGGGCGATGAATCGGCCTTTTCAAGCCGGGATCAATGATGCTATAGTCGATCGGCTCAAAGCAGCACTTCCCGGCGCCGTGATGCGGACAACTTTTATTGTCGGCTTCCCCGGCGAAACCGACGAACACGCAGCACACTTGCTGGAATTTGTCAAGCGCCACGAATTCGATCACGTAGGAGTTTTTGTATTTTCGCCAGAAGAAGGAACCCCAGCCTTTAGCTTGCCCCAGCAAATACCTGCAGAAATAATGGAAATGCGGCGCAATGCGGTAATGGCGGCACAACAACCTATATCATTGAAGAAGAATCAAGAATCTGTCGGTCAGGTAGTTGATGTCCTGATAGAACAAGAACAACCAGAGACAGGTGAGTTGATTGGTAGATCGGCTAGGTTTTCCCCAGAAGTAGATGGACTCGTCTATGTGACAGGAGAAGCGCGGCTGGGATCGATCGTATCTGTGAAAATTACTGGTGCAGATGTCTACGACCTCTACGGTCAAGTCGATTTGAGATTTGAGATTTGAGATTTGAGATTGACTGCACAGACTCATCTGGGAGCTCGCTCTGTGGCCTAAAATTGTGGGATCGACCCTCATGAATTGACGTGGCACTGTATCCGGTGCTCGGCGGGGTCAAGTCGATTTGAGATTTGAGATTTGAGATTTGAGATTGACTGCACAGACTCATCTGGGAGCTCGCTCTGTGGCCTAAAATTGTGGGATCGAC
>NZ_JAUBTB010000113.1:16418-19916 GCF_036704965.1 Microcoleus sp. F10-B2
TTGAGATTTGAGATTTGAGATTGACTGCACAGACTCATCTGGGAGCTCGCTCTGTGGCCTAAAATTGTGGGATCGACTCTCATGAATTGACGTGGCACTATATCCGGTGCTCGGCGGGGTCAAGTCTGAGTGCTGCTGGAACTGTCGCGCTCGGCGGTGCGGCGAACAAAAACCCGACACCAGCCAAAAATGATTAGCGGATTGTGCAGCAAAAGTAACTGTTTGTACAATATTGTGCAAAGATATGTAGCAAAGGGGTTCTAAACTTTTTTAGCCCCTATCTGGCAATCGACCCTCCCCCTAGGGGTGCGGTAATCTCTACAGAACGATCGGAGAATTTTAACGAATTTAATGTTTTGTTTCTGAATGTAAAGAGTTATGATGATAACAAGCCAGAAATAAGCGGGGATAATTTGAGATTGCTTCGCCGTCCGCCCTACACCACAACGGTATCCCGAAAGAGTGTTGAGATGGATAGGCGGTAACGGTAGCCCAAAAAGGAATACAAGCCTCCGGCTTAAGTCGTGGAGAGATAAAAATTTTAGAGGAAAGTTAAATCTCCCTGATTCATCTGTGGAGTCAATCTAAAATCTAAAATCTAAAATCTAAAATCGACTGACGGTCGCCCCATCCCCTGCTCAATCCCGCAGGCGACGGATTGCGGGACAGCGCCTGAACCAAACAACCTGTTACTACTGTGTAGTGAAGTGGGGCTGGTCATGATCCTCACTATAAAATGCCTGAGAGGGAAAGCTTGCAAGTACCTCAAAGGAAGTCCAATGTCCTGTTTGAAGAATGTTGGAAGCCTATAACCCGACCCCTGGCGGTTGGTATCGGCGATGTCACAAAATCAAAGACGGCTGTCGAATTGGTAAATTTAGTCACCATCGACGGAGCTGCCCTATACTCGATTGCTATTTAAGAAGGTGCGCGCAGGCGCAGCACCATAAAGAACTCTTATGAGTTCCTGCAGCCGAGCAGAAATCCGCATCCGAGTTGGGCAACTTAGAAGGCTAAGACTCGTTATTAGGAGCATTAATGAATTTATTGTTTGAAGGCTTAGGTCTTTCGGAAGAACTCGTTCTCCATCTGGAAACACTAGGCTTTACAGAACCTACTCCCATCCAAGTACAAGCAATTCCGCACCTGTTAGCAGGTCGCGACGTTGTGGGTCAAGCCCAAACAGGGACAGGCAAAACGGCAGCATTCTCGTTGCCCATCTTGGAGCGGATTGATTTAGATGTAACTGCGGTGCAAGCACTGGTGCTGACGCCGACTCGCGAATTGGCGATGCAAGTAACTGAAGCCATCCGCGATTTGAGCGGCATCAGCAACGACGGCCCGGTAAAAGTGGGTCGCTCTCTGCAAGTTCTGACGGTGTACGGCGGTCAATCGATCGATCGTCAAATGCAGCGTTTGAAGCGCGGCGTTCACGTCGTTGTCGGTACACCCGGACGCATATTGGATATGCTCAGCCGCGGCAGCCTGAAACTAGACAAGGTAAAGTGGCTGGTTTTGGATGAAGCTGACGAAATGCTGAGCATGGGCTTTATCCAAGATGTGGAAAAAATCTTGGATGCTGCACCACAAGAACGTCAAACGGCATTTTTCTCGGCGACGATGGAACCTTCCATTCGGAAATTGGTGGCGCGGCATTTGCGCAACCCAGTCAACGTCACCGTAGAACAGCCAAAAGCAACGCCGAAGCGCATCAGCCAAGGCGTGTACATGGTTCCCCGCGGCTGGTCGAAGGCAAGAGCCCTACAGCCAATCCTAGAAATGGAAGACCCGGAATCTGCACTGATTTTTGTGCGGACTCGGCAGTCGGCGGCAGAACTGACCAGCCAACTGCAAGCAGCAGGTCACAGCGTTGACGAGTATCACGGTAATTTGAATCAGGCACAGCGGGAACGTTTGTTGCATCGGTTCCGCCAATGTCAGGTGCGCTGGGTAGTGGCGACTGATATTGCGGCGCGGGGTTTGGACGTGGATCACTTGACTCACGTGATTAACTACGATTTACCCGACAGTGTGGAAAGCTACGTTCACCGGATCGGACGCACGGGCCGGGCTGGTCGCGAAGGAACGGCGATTACGCTGATTCAACCGGTCGATCGCCGCAAACTGCGCTTGATTGAACGCCACGTGCGATCGAGTTTGACGGTGCGAAACATTCCGACACGGGCGCAAATTGAAGCACGTCAGTTGGAAAAGATGCAGGGTAAAGTTCGCGAAGCTTTGGCGGGCGAACGGATGGCATCTTTCTTGCCTCTAGTATCTCAGTTATCCGAGGAGTACGACTCCCACGCGATCGCCGCTGCTGCTTTGCAAATGGCTTTCGACCAAAGCCGTCCTGCTTGGATGGGCGCGGATTACGCTCAACAAGAAGATCCCCCGATTGGTGGAGAAAACATCGTCAAGCCAATCTTGATCAAGAAACGGGCTAAGACTCCTGCGCCGACTACTTCTGTGGCATCGAGCGTTTCTTCTCCCGTTCCTCAGAACAGCTAATTGCTAGGGTGCGCAGTGCGCACCTTATTTTGTAACTTGTAGGGTGCGCAGTGCGCACCTTATTTTTTAATTTGTTTCGTATTAGCATTTACCTGATGCTGAATACTGATAAAGTGGCACTGAACGTGCAGGTTTTATTGTTGTTTTGAGTAACTTTTCAATTTGTCAAACTGTCTTTAGTTTGAAAAGCATATTGCCACAGAATGTACAAACCTATGCGGGAACTTTATCTATTACAACGATTTTACCTCGGTATCTAACAGTATGAATGATTTCCCGAGCCTCAGAAATACCTGGAAATCCTTGAATACTGCATTTCATTCTAATTGCTTCCTAGTTGTGGGAGTTATCCATTGGGGCTGTTTTGGCACATAAACAGCGATCGTAATAATCAGTAGGGTTAGACACCAGTACAGACAATATGCAAGGGACGAATATCTTGAGAAAACCGCCGAAGAAACAGCAAGCCACGCGCTGATGCTGAGAATAGTTTTCTAACAGTTGACTTCTAAATAATGCTTGAATTAATTGATATAATACTTTAATGCTCTCCACAAGCATCTCTTGCTATGCGTAGAAAGTTAAGCGAAGGTTATCCGCAGTGGATTGAGAGCGTATTCGCTCCTTTACTGCCTCTAAATTAGTCGGATAAAACTTGAGATATGGCACGATTCTGAATCCGGCTTTTAGGGGCGGGCTAGAATAGTTCACCACACAAGAAAATTAATCTGTTGTGGAACAGGCCCGAAAGCCTGTTAAGCGAGAATGGTGCAATATCTCAAATTAAACTCACTTACGAAAAACACAGATTGCAAGCACTATGATTGTACTATTTTATAATTGGCGATCGCACATTAGGAAAAAGCCCTCCAGTAAACTCACCGAAGAGCTAAAAAACCTCATAAATAAGCAGGGTAAGCTCATCTAATTTGGTATAAGATGAACTTGACAAAGTTAACAAAATAAGCATAAGAGACTGTGTAGACA
>NZ_JAUBTB010000114.1:0-18421 GCF_036704965.1 Microcoleus sp. F10-B2
AAGCTAAGTGTTGGCTTTTCCCAAAAGCAGCGCATTTTATCATACTTTTGTATACTTGCAAAATCGGGATGCTCCCAATTCACCGGACAGGCATAGTAGCGGAAAAATCCCGAACCGACAAAAATCGCCAGCAGGTTGCTTTGATTTTCCCAAAAGTTTTCCCGGTCAACTTCTGCTCGGACTGGCTCTAGCAATTGGGCAGCTTCTTTTTTGTCAAATCCGTACTCTACAATTTTCTCTTCAGCCTCTCTGATTAAATTTTTGAACCGAATCGGATTTTGTTGAATTTCTGCTCCTTGAGCCACTGGCATATAAATTGAGACGCACAATCCAGGAGATTGTTGTACCAGCGCTTTGAGTTCCTCTACAGATATTAAGTTCACCGCTGAAACTCCTTTTCTAATAAAGGGTGGTGTAATGAAAACAACCGATTTTTTAAAATGTATCTCTCGTGGCGCGGCTCCTGCGTCTGCCTAAAGTAATGATCGGCTACTGTAGAGCCTTTCATCCCCGAAATAAAACGGGATTTGCAGCCGCTGTTCCTATCGAAATGCTTATCACTTAAGATAGACGCCGCTAACTCGGCCGCTACTTTACCATAATTTATTTTAGTCGGGTTCAACTACTCGTTATATCTGATGAAAACAAAAATGTTTCTGGGGTTGCTGTGGGCAACATTTATTGCCTACACCTTGCTGCTAGCTCCTCTCGATCGACCCGGAACGCTAACAGTTATGGAAAAAATGCTCAAGTTGCAGCTAGAAGGAATTAACCCCTACCTTGTAACGGTATTCGCTCTCATGGGAGTGTGGCCGATGGTCTACGCTTGCTTCCTATTTATTGATGAGAAAACCCAAAATATATCGGCTTGGCCTGCTTTCATCGCTTCCAACGGCGCGGGTATCATCGGCTTAATTCCCTACTTACTCCTGCGCCAGCCTCAGCCACAATTTTCCGGCCGCAAAGATATGTCGATCAAAATATCAGACTCCCGCTGGACAGGCATTGTACTTCTACTAAGTACAATCTGGCTGTTAGCTTGGGCTTGGTTAAATGGAGATTGGGGAGATTTTGTCAGGCAGTGGCAGTCAATTCCTTTTGTGCATTTAATAACTTGGGATTGTTGCTTGATGGCTGTAATATTTCCCTCACTTTTGGGAGACGACATGGCACGCCGCGGACTCGCGGACGATCGCATTTTTTGGGCAGTCTCTCTAGTTCCGCTGTTAGGGCAGCTAGTTTATCTTTGTCTGCGCCCCCCTCTGCCAGAATCTGCAACAGAAATCGCCACTTTCCCACTGACAGCCAGAAATTGAAACATTGAAAAATTTGGTAGTGTTCAAGATGTAATGAATATTCAAGCCACAACGGGATTAACAAACGCTCAAAAAGCGACATTGAAAGCGTTAGGGGCGATCGCGCAGTCTGGGTGTACCGTGGAGAAAGATTTTAATTGTCCTGAAAATCTCGATCGCCACTTACGAGGTCATTCTATGGAGCCAAATGATACATCGGCCCGCTACGACCGAATTGCCCAATGGTGGCAAACTGAGCATCAAGATTCAACCTACGGGATTGCCCAATTAGAAAGGGCGATCGAATTTACTTCTAAGCAGCACGCAGCACTTGATGTCGGGTGTGGAAGCAGCGGACGTTTTATCAACAGTTTATCCAAGCATGGATTTCAGCCTGAAGGACTTGATATTTCTAGGGAAATGATCGATTTAGCCCAGCGGCTACATCCAGAAATCACGTTTTACCGGGAAGACATTTGTGATTGGCAGCCGCCGAAACTGTATAGTCTGATTGCAGCGTGGGATAGCACGTTTCATCTGCCAATCAACCAGCAAGCGCCTGTGATACAAAAGCTATGCGATGCGCTTGAACCCAATGGAGTGATCCTGTTCACTTGTGGCGGCGGACATACAAGCAGCGAGGTTTCGGGAGCATTTCAAGGTCAAGATTTTGATTACAGCACTTTGGGTGTAGATACTTTCCTGCAAATTCTGGTTGAGCATCATTGCACCTGCCGCCATCTCGAATATGACCAGTATCCTGAAAATCATGTTTACATAATTGCCCAAAAGATCTAATCTATCATTCGATTAAAGTGTGGGATGTCGCAACTGGTGGCTGTATTAGGACGTTGATGGGCGATCGGCGGTATGAAGGCATGAATATTCAAGGGGCAACTGGATTAACGAATGCTCAAAAATCGACGACATTGAAAGCGTTAGGGGCGTTGGTGTAACGTGTGTCGAGATTAGGGCGATCGCGTTAACTCAGCGCTTAACTTGCGGATCTTGAGTGGTGAAATTTGGTAAGATTTTGCAAACTGAGTTCCTGTCCCAACAGGTTACGCCATAAGCCATTTAGAGGAAATAGACGTTTCGCTTTTAATAAGGAAGCATATTTAATTGGTACAACTCAAGGCTTTCTGATTCTTGACTCCCTTCTGCAATGCCTCATTCACCCATAACCAAAATAGGAGAAATACCTGATGTCTACATTCAAATACAACCGTCTAGACAAGAATAATGCTGCGGTTTTGCTGGTAGATCACCAAACTGGACTGTTCTCACTTGTGCGTGATATTGGTGCCGCCGACTTCAAAAATAATGTGCTGGCGCTGGCAAGTGCAGCCAAATTTTTCAACCTGCCTACAATTTTGACAACTAGCTTTGAGCAAGGCCCGAATGGAGTCCTCATCCCTGAACTGAAGGAGAAGTTTCCAGATGCTCCCTTTATTCCGCGTCCCGGACAAATCAACGCTTGGGACAACGAGGACTTTGTTAAAGCAGTAGAAGCAACAGGTAAAAAGCAATTGATTGTGGCCGGAATTGTCACTGATGTATGTGTTACTTTTTGTGCGCTTTCGGCATTGGAGGCAGGTTATGAGGTTTTTGTTGTCACCGATGCCTCTGGAACCTTCGATGAAGCCTGTCGCTATGCAGCTTGGGATCGAATGTCTCGTGCTGGAGTTCAGTTGGTCAATTGGTTTAGCGTTGTGTGTGAATTGCACCGTGACTGGCGCAACGATATTGAAGGATTGGGTAGTCTGTTAGCAGAGTTTATTCCTGACTACAAAAACCTGATGACCAGCTATGCAGCAACGGCAAATGCTGGAGATCCAAATAAGTAGTGAGAAAGCGCCTGCTTTATTTAGCTCGTGTGTAACTGAGTTAATATTGTCATCGTTAGGTTAGGAATTTTACGTGGAACGTAGCGGTGACAACTACTTGGTTGTAAGTCACGTAGAGGGTGTTTTTAATAGCTATTGTCAATGATTGTAAGTCTTTTTATAGTCATTTCCTCTCATGCCCAACCTTGGCGATCGCATTTGTTAATCTCCCCAATGTTTCAAGACGTGCTGCCGAAAAATGCCGAGCAATTTGGTATCTCTAGGGTGGTTGTTCTGAATAAAACTTTTCTCTCAGTTAATTCTCTAAATTTTATGTTGGAAGAACCGTTGGCGAGCAATACCAGTGAAGAAAACTATCTAGTCACCGCTGTGATCTCTCATGTAGTGAAACCGGGGCGCGAGGAAGGTTACGAAGCCTGGTTTCATGGCATCGCCGCAGATGCACGAAAATTCAAGGGACATCTGGGTGTCAGCACTATTCGACCCCAGCATCACGCCCATCCTGAGTACGTGGTCATTCTCAAGTTCGATTGCTACGACAATCTCAAGGCCTGGCTAGAATCTGATGTTCGGCGAGAGTGGATTGAGCGATTGCAGCCATTGATTGAAAGGCCAGAAGATATTCAAACCCTGACGGGATTGGAAACCTGGTTTACCCTGCCCAATAAATCGATGAAGGCTCCACCCCCTCGCTACAAAATGGCGTTAGTTACATGGTTGGGAGTGTTTTGTACGATTTCTATTCTCAATCGTTTACTGGTACCGCTATTATCAGGGCTTCCTGCCTTGCTCACATCTCTGACGATCACAGGTCTCACTGTTATATTGCTCACTTATTTGGTCATGCCGCGCTTAACACAATTATTTAGCAAATGGCTCTATCCCATTCCCTAAAATGATGTGAATTTGTGGCATCGCTGCGGCGACGGGGACAATCTGTTTGGCTGGATAATTTTGAACGAAGTTTGATTACCAATGGCAAGTTGCAGCACTACATTGATGATGGACTACGAGGGGTGCTGTCAAACTTTCAAAGCTTGCAAGCTGCAATTGAAGGGAAGGAATACGCGATCGACTTCAGTACACTAGCCAACCAAAATATCAAGTGTTCCGCTCGGGATAAATACGATTATTTAATCAGACGAGACCTACAATTAGCAGCCGATTTGCTGAAACAAACCCATTTTAAAACTCGCGGTCGAGATGGGTATGTTCACATCGATTTTTCTCCTCACTCGCTATGGCAGGCCCAAAGTGCGATCGCTGAAGCTCAAATCCTTTGGCGTTCTGTTGGCTGGTGTAATTTAATACCATTTCCTTACAAATAGGCTCCAATGACATGGAGAAGTTGACGACTGTTGCATGAAAGTAGATTACCAAAAAAGAATTGATTTAAGCATTGAGGAGTTAAAAATAATTTTGTCGGAGTGCCGTGAACGATAACTCGGTCTACAAATAATTCAGGCATTTTATTGAGAAATGCTATAGCATCAAAAACACTCAAATCTGCAGATATAGAGTAAAAAAAAAGACTAAAAAAGTTACTTAAAGTCTCTGGGTGGTTGGAATATCTGACCAAAAGCCAGCAAGAAATGGGGTTAAATATTGGTGTCAATCTCAAATAAGAATTGGCTTGAAAACAATTGAAAGGAAAAAATTTACAGCTTTGGAAGTTAAAGGAATTAGTAAAGTTCAATGGAACTTTAAAGCCTACTATTTATATAGTGCAGTTGCACCACAAACGGGAGAAAGTTTTTGTTTGCAGTTTTCACATTTAGATGGTATGTGCTTTCAATTATTTTTAGACCCACTAGCCGAGAAATATCCAGATAATTTAAATATTATTCAGTTGGATAAGGCCAGGTTTCATCAGAGCAGTATTCTAAAAATACCTTCTGGATATTCTATTGATTTTTCAACCAGCTTGTTGTCCCAAATAGAATCCTATTGAAAGAATATGGGGTACATAAAAAAAGAACTTAGTTGGACTATCTCTGAAAAATTAGATGAGCTTCAAGAAAAATTTGGCGTTTTTATGAGGAAAATTTTAACAGAAGAAATAGCGTCTACAGCCGGATGGGATTACATTTTATCAGCTTTGGATAAGCTGTTCTACATTTAAATTGTGTGTCAAAAATCAATAAAACTCTTGTGGGACGGGCTTCGCCGCTGTCCCGAATTTCCAATTTAAATGCGTAACAGCTTACTGTAGGATAACTTTGAAGAATTGGTATAAGATAGAAAGATAAATTGCGATGAGATAATTGATTTAAAGTTGCGAAACTCCGATCGGCCTAACTTGTCTATTCCTCTCAAAAACGGATCTCGGTTTCAAGGCGATTCTCAACAATAACCACA
Source organism: Microcoleus sp. F10-B2 (assembly GCF_036704965.1). NCBI lineage: Bacteria > Bacillati > Cyanobacteriota > Cyanophyceae > Oscillatoriales > Microcoleaceae > Microcoleus > Microcoleus sp. F10-B2. The sequence goes on from NZ_JAUBTB010000114.1 coordinate 5,501, forward strand.
GAGATCGCCATTCTCCGGGAGTTTCCTGCCGCTGCCACTGACCCGGGCGACAGTAAAGCATTTCGATCAAACAGCGGTGCTGGCTAATGTTTAGGCGATCGAACGCAATTCGCACAGTGGGAAATTCCACAAAACTGCACTCTTTTCCATCCCGAAAACTCGACTCCAACTGAGATTTATCGCTCACCAACTCAATCTTAGCCACAGGAATAAAACAGTTCTCTTCCATAATTTTCAGAGTCGCCGAATCGCAATCAATTAAACCTTTAGCCAAACGACGCTCAGTATCGAAATCAACAACAGACGGCGCTACCGATCTCCTTGCTTTGACTCCCGCAGTGCGAGGGAGCGCTTTTATTTTACCCTGCGATAGACTTGTCTCAAAGGCATATTTTGGGAAAATCTCTGCAGCAGTAAAACTCTCTTTACTCCCTTTATTTTCCACCGCAAAACTTGGCCGCTGTGTCAGAGCAACTTCAGCGCCACTTTCCGAAATGACAGTGGTTATACCCCAAAAACTTTGACCGCCAATATTCAGTTGTACAACCCTGCGTAAATTGAACCATTCGTAAATGTCCGGCTTAGGAATATCCACCAAAATCAGTAATGCAATTCCGAGCATCAGCAGGTTATAAGCGCTCCAAATCCATCCCAAACTCATTCCTTTTGACAAAGCTGCACTTTCTGATATTGACTGTACGGTGCCAACATTTTTAACTAAATTAATGTTTAAATTCTGCCACAAACTTAATCCTGTAGCTGCGAACAAGACAATTAAAGGCCATCCCAAATTCCAGTTAAAACGAAAGCGATCGCTCGCCATTCCTTTTGGCGTCACCTGAAACCCTTTCCCAAAGGGATTCAGCATGGAACTCACCACCGTCAACGCTAAAGGAATACACTGGACGAACGAATAAATATCGGACAGCAAAGCCGATCCAGATCTGCGGTTCAGCCAAGAAAACACAGTAAGTTGCACCAAATAGTAAGGCAGGAAAAAGTACAGCAATTCCCGCAGACTTGCCCGCAAAGGAATTATGCCGAAAAATGAATAACCTAAAGGTATCAACAGATATAAAACCTTGGTTAAACTGGTAAACCAGTGCAGCAATCCTTCCAAATGAGACAGCCTTTGTACGAATGTGAGACCGCGAATTGTTAAAGGATTGGAATCAATAAAAAATGCCTGAAGCGTGCCTCGCGCCCAGCGTAGCCTTTGATTTAGATGAGCCTCTATATTTTCAGCCGCCAAACCAGCACTCAATTTTTCATCTAAATAAACTAAGCGATATCCGGTTGCTGACAGCCGAATTCCGGTAAAATAATCTTCGCAGATTGAATCTGTGACCAAGCCTCCCGCTGTTTCTAAAGCAGTTCGTCTCACTACAAAGGATGTACCACAACAAACCACGCTGTCGGCGCTGTCTTTGATGATTTCAATTTGCCGGTAAAAGATTTCTTCTTCCGGCGCGAGCACATTTTCTAAACCTAAATTACGGGAGATCGGATCGTGGTTGTAAAAGCTTTGCGGTGTTTGAACGAGGGCGATTTCGGGATCTTGAAAAAATCCAACTGTTCTATTTAAAAATTTTTTAGTAGGAATAAAATCGGCATCAAAAACTACAATTAGTTCTCCATTAGTTAGGGCTGTGGCGTGATTGATGTTTCCAGCTTTGGCGTGAATATTATCTGGTCTGGTTATATACTCGCATCCCAGTTCTTTTGCTAGCAATTTGACTTCATGGCGCTTAGTATCGTCGAGCAAATATACTTTTTTGTTGGCATAATCTAAAGCTTGACACCCGATTACAGTGCGCCGTAAAATAAAAGCCGGTTCGTTGTAAGTTGGGATAAAAATATCTACGGGCGGGGCAAAGTTTCCAGATTCAACTGCAACTGCCATGCGATCGGCTTCTCGACGGCGGTCTTTCACTTTCAGCATTAAATACAGTTGAATGCTGGTGGTGAAAATCATTAACATTTCTAGGAAAAACAGCCCCAAACTAAAGATACCGTTGAGGGGATCGCTTAAATTGAGAGTAGCTAGCGATCGCCACAAAACGTAGCGAATGGTTAAAGCCAGAACTATTGCAACTACGACGGCGCGCGACCATTTCTGCGGTTGAGGCGAAATTTTAATTGCAGCTAAAGCAACGGAGACAAGCGCCACAGTAGGCAGCAACAAATACATCTTCCTCGTAGCAGGCACTTGCAGCCACACAGGCGGGTTTTGCTGCCAAGAGTTGATTGTGGCAAAAATACCGCTGACAGTACCTTCACTGCCAAACCAGGCTGCGGCGATCGCACCTGCGAAAGCAACCGCCCCCAACACGACTAGCGTTGCCGCCGGCACCCGCGAAATCCGCCAAAAGCGGCGTTTCAAGTCTTGAAAATCAAATCTTGAAGTTGTCATAAAATAATTTTAAAGTCCCGATCGTGCATGCAACAGTAAGGGTTTCCTGCTGTCCACTTTTTAATTCAGTTGAAAATTCTCACACACCCCAATTGCTCTATTTACATTTTTTAACATTTTGACAATTTTATGATACTTCATATTGCTTGCTGTTGCCAAACTGCTTAGCGAGTCCAAACCAGGCCCAATATAGCAGAAGGAAGAAGGAAGAAGGCTTTAGTTACCTAGGAGAGAAGCCATATCAATTTCGGTAAAACTGGAATGATTGTGAGTCGGGACCAGTCCGTGGGGAGTGGGGGAATGTGGAATTGCGCGACCTTGACTTTACTTTATCATTCCCACCCAACCGAAAAAGATATCAGAAGCAATCTTCGGCAAGGATTTCATCAATGTCAGCAACAGGCCCGACGGCCTGTTCCACAATCAAAAATATTTCTTGTGGACCCTTTCTGCGACACCGCCCATACAAAAGCTTATGGAAAATGCTGCCACATCTGAGTCCTAAAATTCGGGCGCGCTGGCAACAGTTCAAAAAAAATTATCTTGTCTACAAATCAAATAGGATTGCTATATCAAACTATAGCAATCCTATTTGATTTAACCATTAGACGAATTTGACATCTAACTAAAGGTAGATAAATTTTATACTTATTAAAAAAATTTACCGCGATCGCAGCCCAAAAAGCCAGCAATCAAAAAACTAATCAGCAATTTCTAATTGCGAGATTGCATAGCGGGCGACAGCCAAACTAACTCTGGCTTGTTCTATTTCCGACAATTGGGCCCAAGGTTTTTGAGCAGCCATGACCAATTGGGCCCCTTCCGAATCAACATCTCGCATGGCATAAGCCAAAGGACGCGCCAACACCTGCAAATCTTCCTCAGCCCACTGAGGCAAAATATCTAAGACGCACTCTACCATTTGGTCAGCTAAAGATTGATACTTAACAGTTGCGTTTTTAACGCTTTGAGCGATGCTGGCCAGAAAATCTTGAGGAACGCGAGCAAATTTTTCGCGCAAAGACTTTTGCAGAGCACTCGTCAGCCAAACTTGTTCTAATTGCGAGAATAAAACTTGCGACTTCAGGGCAATATCGCTGTCGCTGAAGGAATCAGACAGCGCAAACTCCTGTTCTACGGCACTCAAATAAGATTCTGATTCAAGCTGTGCAGGATTCCAGGGATAAGCAACATCAGTCTGAACAATTGTGGCAAGAAGTTCCATCTGGGCATGAGTTTGAGAGTCGCGAAAATATTCAGAATCAGGAGGTTGGGTAGCCATGATGTAATACCTAAGTGGGAAAAGGAAAATACAGAAGGGGACTGTGCCAAGAGCTAGTTGCGAGCTATCAGTGGTAAATAACTCTTTTATTCAGACTGGAGATTCAACGCCCAGAACTTTGCTGTGCTACTCGCCGCTTGCCTTCATTAGCTACACCCGCACCTTAATTCGTTCCGCAATCAGTCTCACTGTACCCCGAAGTTTTAGGAACCTCAATAGTGAACTCAAAAATCTGACCTTGAGAACTGCCAAATTTTAGCTGAGTCCCGCTGCGTAGCAGCAGTTCTTGGTGGTGAACTCTCTGCCATCCCTCAGAGCCCAAAACTAGAGTCCCGTAGCGAGAAAAATCCCGCAGGAAGTAGCTAGGTTCTTCTCGGCTATCTCCGATACTGTTTCTGCAGAAAATCTCGGCGTGTTTTTGAGAAACCCACTGTTCTCGAATCACTACGTCGTTTTGTTCCCAGCGTCCGACTCGAACCATACCTGCGCGAATCGGCCAAACCTGATTGGTCGAGTCGGTGGATTTGGCATTTGGTCGATCGCGCCCCCGCAAATAAGCACAAGACGGCAAGCGTCCCAACCAAGTAGAAGAATTTAAAGGCAATTCAGTTTTCAGGTCATCTACCGGCTCAGTTAGCTGACCGTCAAACTCAGGGTGCATATACAGCACAGGCAGCGTCCAAGCCGGTTGATTGAACTTGTAGAGGGTCAATAACTGCTGTCTGGCGACGGCGACGGCCCGATCGACCGACATCCGCCCGGCCAAAGATCGAGCAAAACTTTGGATAAAACTCAGGGCCTCGCGATCGGCGATCGAGTCCCGCATCCCCAACACTGCCGGCACCCCGTGATGGATCAGTACCTCAGCCAAACTGCTGCGGGCGATCGCCTGTTGCTGGCCGTTAGTTGAGTGCAACCTCTCCACCGCCGGCTGAGCTCCCCAGCAGGCATTAAACACCGCCAGCGTCACGCGGCACCGAACTAATACCTGAGCTAGTTCAGTGCCGTTAATCGCCGTTTCCGGCCCCAAAAACAGCAAGCCGCCGTCGGGACCGGGTATCCCGTGGCCGGCGTAGAACAGAATGTTGTAAGCTTGCGTTTCCAGCCGAGAAATGAGTTCCGCCGCAGTAGGTTCGATCAGAGTATCGACGCGAGTCGGAACGCTGATATCAGAATATTTGCCGCTGTCGTCGGTTTGAAAAGCGGTTTCGAGAACGCCAGCTAGGGCGAGTGCTTCTGCTTCCAACTGCAAATGACCGTTATTGCTGCTGGAAAATTGAGAATTAGCACCGCGGCCGGGTTCTGCTTGTCCCAAAACTAGCAAAATGTTGAGCGACTCCGCAGGCTGCAGGGGTGGCAAAGGTTCAACATTGCTGGTAGTGCGGCTGAACAGCAGTTGCTGCGACAGAGAAATTGCCGGTTGACCGGCTTGAGGCTGCATAATTTCCCAAGGTAAAGCAATTAAATACGGTTCGCGCAAGTCTACGCGCACTCGCAGGGGTAGATTTTGCCCGATCGCGATACCTTTACTTTCCTGGAGACTACCCTGAATCGGCCCTTCAAACAGCCACTGCCAAAGATTAATCCCCAAATGCTGCATCAGGCGGCTGCTGTAGCTTGCCGGCGGCCGAGGCGGATGCTGCTCCCCCTTGTCGCCCCACCCCCGTTGACCGAGGTGGAGCGGCACAGAGGGCATCGCTGGAGCGAGGTCTAGAAACTGAGGACTTCGTTGTTCAGTTTCTGCCAGTATATTCTGGTTGTTTTCCGGCGAGACGAAACTGCCATCAGGATGTAGGGGCAATTCGTGAATTGTCCCGGAGGGCGAAAACATTTCCTGCCAAGCTTTCCAAGATTGGGAGAGGGTATCGGGCCACATACAGTCGTGGTGAACGTACCCGCTGGGATAGGGAGCTTGTAGAACCCAAGTGGCAAAATGGTTTGCCCCAGCGGTTCTCAGGCGAGCGATCGCTATACTGAGGCAAGGACTTTCAGGGCGCGCCATTCACAACTACCGACTCTGGATATAGGGTTGGATTGAGTTTCTCTATTTGTAGTTTATCGGGTTTGGGGTGCGATCGACCCAGAGAGATGCCTTTGGGAGTTTGTACTTTTACTTAGTGTCCAAAAATTTATCTAGATTCGGTAAATCTACCCAAGTTCCCGTAGCATTCGACTCCTGGGTCAAATCCATCAACAACTGCGAGTAAACCCCTTCTCTGAGGGACGGTATCAAAGATTTACCGGCTTCTATTGCTTCTACCCACCTATCTACTACTCGAATAAACGGTGCAATTCTCCCGTCTGGATAAACTTGAGGAAACTCCAATCTTTGAGGAATTTTGATTTCAGCTAAAGGTTCTCCACCTTGGGAACCCCACAAGCGAAATCCGTGGACGTAATCTTGCTGGTTGTCGCTTCCCAACACCAACGTACCCTTACTCCCGTATATTTCCACCCAGTGTCCCCGCCCTTGATAAGTAACAGAACTCAAACAAACTTGACAAGGCGTTCCCCCGGCTAATTCCAACATCAACGTGCAAGAATCATCGGCATCAACTAATTTTAAATTTCCCGAATCATTCGGGTCTGGCCGCGCCGAAATACCTGTAATCAAGTGACCAGAAAGCCTCTGCGGCGGGCCGAACAGCCAGCTAATATAATCAAAAACGTGAGAACCCGTCGCGCCCAAAACTCCGCCGCCGCGCTCTTTTTGCGCGTACCAATTCCAGGGGCGAGTCGCATCAGCGCGGCTCGACACCAGCCAATCAATCTTAATTAAACGTTTTTCTCCCACATATTCTGCTGCCAATAGTTCTGCTAGCATTTGCCATGCGGGGATGAAGCGAAACTCAAAGTCCATTGTGGCAATTGCTCTCGAACCACCATTTTTAAAATCGGTTTGAGATTCGTTGTTTGCCAATCGGTAAAGTTCCCTGGCTTCATTTGCTGTCAGGGCTGTGGGTTTTTCTAATAATAAATGCTTGCCTGCTTCCAAGACGGTTTTTGCCATTTCAAAATGCAAAAATGGCGGTGTGGAAATGCTGACGCCCCCTACTTCTGGGATGGCTACTATATCGGCGATCGAGTCGCAAGCGTAGGGGATATTGTGGCTAGAGGCGATCGCCTTTGCTTTGTCTAAATTCCGGTGGTAAACAGCCACAACCTCTGTCCGGTGATGTGCCTGGAATCCGGGAAGGTGCACTTTTTGTCCGTAACCAGTACCGACTACTGCAACGCCAATTTTTGACATAATTTAATAATTAGGAATTTGGAATTTGGAATTGGGAATTGGGAATTTGGAATTGGGCATCGGGCATTGGGCATTGGGAATCGGGCATTGGGCATTGGTAGGAACTAACAAATAAGTAATGACTTCAACATCTGCCTGACGGTCGATAATTAATCCGTGTATCCGTGTTCTAATCTGTGTCGTGCTTGGCTTCTTCCCTCATCCTTCTTCCTTCTTCGTTCTTCCTTCTTCCTTCTCCACCCATTCAATTACTTGTTTGCCCAAACTAACGCCGTCAAACAAGTCAATTTCTCTGATCCCTGTAGGGCTAGTGACATTAACTTCTGTGAGATAACCGCCAATGATATCAATGCCGACAAAGTACAGTCCGTCCCGTTGCAGCACTGGTTCTAACTGATCGCAAATTTGAAGTTCGCGATCGGTAATTTCTGTTTTTGCGACTCGGCCGCCGACGGCCATGTTGCCGCGAAATTCATTGCCGGTGGGAATACGGTTGATAGCACCGATGGGCTTGCCATCCAACAGTATAATCCGCTTGTCTCCCTCTTTTGCTTCCGGCAGATAAGTCTGAACCATCACTGGAATTTGCCCTTGTTGAGTGCTAATTTCGACCAGGGAGTTGAGATTGCGATCGCCCGCCTCCAAGAACAAAATCCCCTCGCCAGCTTTGCCACCCAATGGTTTAAGAACTGCCGCTCCTTTTTTCTCAACAAATTGCCGAATTACCTGCTTATTTTGAGAAACAATTGTCTCGGGGATCGCTCCCTCAAATTGCAAAGCATACATCTTTTCATTCGCCGCCCGCAATCCTTTGGGACTGTTAACTACCAAAGTTTTAGCCGGATCGATGCCGTCTAGAAGGTAAGTAGCGTAGAGGTAAGGAATGTTGACTGGGGGGTCTGTCCGCATAAATACTGCGTCCATTGCTTCCAGAGGCTGCAAAGTAGGCTGTTCTACCTGGTACCAAGCCTCAGTCGCCTCCCAGCGTCCATCTACCACTTTTACTGGGGTGAGGGCTACCCGACTCAGCATTGCCCAGGTTTTGCCGCCGATGACGCTTAGTTCGTTGGCTTGAGTCGCCCAGACTTCGTGACCCAACTCTTGAGCTGCCTCCATCAGCGCTACGCTGGTATCGTGTCCTGGAATTAGTCGCGCGAGGGGATCGATGATGAATGCAAATTTCATTGTCAATTAAAATTAAGAATTGGTCGCAGAAAAATTTGGGCTAACGGAAAATTCGACAGGGAATGCCTCATTTTGCTAGCAGCGGGTCTAGCTGACCTAGAGCATCGAGTTTGTGGATTTCGTCGCAACCACCTATGTGTTGGTCGTTAATGAATATTTGGGGCAGGGTACGGCCTCCGTGGGCTCGATCGCTCATTTGAGCCCGTGCTGCTTCATCTCCGTCGATCGCGTACTCTGTAAAATGAACCCCTTTTCGCTTCAGCAGTGCTTTGGCACGAATGCAAAACGGACAGGTTCTCCAAGTGTAAATTTCTACTTTAGGGGTCATCGGACACTCTTACAATAACAATATTTTTTGATTGTAATCTTAACCAATCTTATTTTAATTTTTATAGAGTTGTAGGCAGCAACCTGTAAAGTTATTATTTATACAATTTTCTTTTATTTTACCGTACAAATAAAAAAACACCCACGTTTAAACAAACGGAGAGATTTTGAAAACAAGCAGCAGCTTCGGCCTGCCTACCGTTGCTGACCGACCTGCTTGTTTCGTTTTCTGCCGAAACCGATGATTCCTGCGCCTGTCAGCAGGAGTGCTACCACAGTACCCGGTTCTGGGATCGCTGTTGTTCTGACCGAGGTATTTTCGTATATATTAGGAAAATTCGGAGTTGGTGACACTATGGGTGCAGGTGGCACTATCGGGTTTGTGAAGACATCAGGTGGTTCGGCGCTCGGCAATTCCGGTACCGGGTCTGGTGTTGCTGGCGATTCAAGTGTCGGCGACGGTAGCGGCTCTGGATCTACTGTTGGTGGTGATTCAAATGTCGGCGACGGTAGCGGCTCTGGATCTACTGTTGGTGCTGCTGGTGATTCAAATGTCGGCGACGGTAGCGGTTCCGGCGTTGCCAGCGGCGGTTCGCCTGCCTGCGCTTCCGGTAACGGCTCTGGCGAGGGCAGTTGCGGTTCGCCTACCTGCGTTTCCGGTACGGGGTCTCGCAGGGATGTTGATGATGAGGCCGATGTTGATTGCTGACCCTTCACGCACTCATCTGAAAAGTTTCCGGGCCCGCACACATCGATGGCTGCTGAAACCGGAGGGGCTGCAGCTAGATAGTAGAACGCTGTTGCCATTGTGGCAGAGAGTCCAATTGCTAGTTTTGCCAGTGGCGTACACATAACTATTTAGTTAAACATTGGTAAAATCGGAAAATAGAAAAAGTGCTAGAGATTAGCGATGTACGACGGGGAAGGATTTTAGATATCTTAGAATAAATTGATGTTTTCTCTCGCGGGCATCTGTAAAAGATAGTATAGCGCTTGAGGCGGTCGCCCAAACACTTTAGTGATACTATTCTCTTTCACCTTAGCCCCGCCTAGCGTGGTTGGCACTGATTAGTGGTTTGCACGGAGTGAAGCCACATCTTTTTGCACCTCTCAAGTAAGAGCCGTTACAGCCATTAACAAAGAGTGTTTTTACCTTGACCGCCGCCTCCTGTAATTAATTATTTAACGGCTCGCAAACTAGCTCTGCTGTATTGTACTTTGCACAATGCACAATCTGACTATTCTTCGATCATCTCATGGTTCGAGGAGATCTGTCCTCAGTATATGTACGTGTATTCCGGAATGTCAACTACTTAAAAGTAATATTTAAGTATTTACCGAGGGTAGAGGGCGTATTGAATGAGCTGAGCTAGTCTGTCGCGGAGAGTTTCAATCCCGAGACCTTTGGCGGCCGAAATAAATACTGCTTGAGGAAATTCTTCTCGGGCGAGGGCGAGAGTCTCTCCATCTACGGCATCGATTTTGTTAAAAACTACAAGGGCTGGCCCGGGTGTTACGGGCATATCTGTCAAAATATTCATGACCGATCGAATTTGGCTCTGCCACGCGGGATGGGAGAGATCGACGAGGTGCAGCAAAGCATCGGCGTCAGTGACTTCTTCGAGGGTAGCCCGAAAAGCGTCGATCAAGGCGGGGGGCAGTTCGCGAATAAAGCCCACTGTATCTGTGAGGACGATCGACAAGGATTCCCCGGTGACAGTGCCGGGAATGGTCAACCGTCGGGTTGTCGGGTCCAGGGTGGCAAATAACTGGTCGGCGGCGTAGACCTCGGAATTGGTGAGCAGGTTGAGCAGAGTCGATTTACCGGCGTTGGTGTAGCCGACGATCGCCACTGAGGGTACCTCGTGATGGTGCCGGTTCTGCCGCAGCCGAAAGCGGTGGGCCAGCAGTTGATTTACTTCTTGCTGCAATCGAGAAATGCGTTTGGCGATCGTCCGCCGTTCGGTTTCAAGTTTGGTTTCCCCAGGGCCTCTGGTACCGATGCCGCCACCCTGCCTGGACATTGCCTGACCGCGACCTGTGAGCCGGGGCAGGGCGTACTCTAGCTGAGCGAGTTCGACTTGCAATTTACCCTCGCTCGATCGAGCTCTTTGGGCAAAGATGTCGAGAATTACCTCTGTTCGATCGACGACGCGGATACCTATCTGAGTTTCCAAGTTCCGTATTTGTGCGGGTGCCAGGTCGCGATCGAATACAACGAGGTTAGCGCTAATCGTCTGAGCGGTGAGGGAAATTTCCTGAACTTTGCCTTCGCCGACGACTGTTTGCGGATGGGGGCGCGATCGTTTTTGGCGCACTGTTTGCAGAACCTGACCCCCCGCGCTTTCAACCAGCCGCGTGATTTCTGCGAGCCCGTCCTCAAACTCCAACTGAGTCATGTGCTGAGTCATGACACCTACCAACAGCACTTTGTCTTGGTCTGCATCGACCTGCTTAGCGACAAACTCTGCTTGAAAATCTGCTTCGAGTCCTTCCACCAAATCCAGAAAGTCTTGGTCGGCGAGTTCGTCCAAATTCAGCGGTTCTGATATTTTCCAGGGAAAATGTGGAGTTTGAATTAGTGACTTTTGAATTGAATGCTCTTCTATTTCATCAGTTGCATCTGGTTCTAACTGAGCGCTCAAAACAGAGAACTCAAAATTTGGCCCATCTCCCTGGGGTATCAGGTGAGCGAGATAAGTTTCTTGGATGTAACCAGTCGCACCGCCGCCGCGACGCTGAAATCCTCCGCCAGTCAGTGTCAGCCAAACGAGGGCGTCCAGGCGCTGAATTGCCATTGCTGTGAGGGCTGCTTCGCTTGGGGTTTCTGGCTTCAGGTGGGTGGCGATGCAGCGAATGCCACTGAGGCGACCTCCCCCGTAGCGGGGCAATTCTAGGGGCGCAATCTGCGTTTGGCGGGGTGTACCCACGCCGACGCGAATTACTTGTCCGCGGCGGTTGATGTAGGTGCAGATTGGTTTGTCTATTTCAGTGCTGATGGCGGCGACGCGCTGGGCGAATTCTGCAGTGGTGATGCGATCGCCCGGTAGTCGCTGGTGGTACAGCTTTTCGAGTTGCTTGAGCTGGCTGGACTTTAAACCTTGAAGATTGCCGTAGATGGTTTCGATAACTGTTTCTCCCGATCGATCTGTTTATCTCCTATTTTAATTAACTCCAGCGCGATCGTGTTCTGGTTTTAAATTGAAATTTACTAAATTTTCTTGCCTCTAGCAGAGCGCGGGTTCAGTATTGTCGAGTCACCAGCGCCGTTGTTTGTCACTACGGGGCTATGGAGCCTTTCACAGCGGCCATATCAACTTGCAGTTGTATTTAGTATCTACAGATACAGGCGATCGCTTAAAAAATCTCCCCAAACAAAACTTAACACTTTATTTTCCGCTTCAAAATCCTCCTTTAGACTTGTGTGTGTCTTGAGCCTACAGGCAGATAGCAAAGCAGAAATTAGGCCGCTACCATGAGAAGCGACACATTGTTAAGGAATGTAAAAACATGGAAACTCGTCCTACTAACTTGCCTCCTACAGCTAATGCTTACAACGGCAAAGATCGGAATGCCTTTTTGTTTGGCTTCAACCCGCAAGCAGAACTTTGGAACGGTCGCTTAGCGATGATCGGTTTCTTAGCTTATTTGCTTTGGGACGCCGCTGGATATAGCGTTCTCCGTGACATACTTCACTTTCTGCCTACCTACATTGCTCAGTAATGAGTAGCTGTCTTTCCTGTCTGGCAGCGTGAGTAAATGCCACCACTGCCAGACAGGCTAAAAGTTACAAATGGCAGCGAGTATGGTTTGGTCCCTTTGTATCTTTCGTTACTTTTGAATGGCATTAAAAGACTTCTTGTTGTAATTCGATGATTAGGGGTGGGGGCGCTGTCGCTGGCGCGGTGAAGATTGACAGCAACAGATATTTATTTCGTAAAGGCGATCGCCCCTGCTGGATTTTTGATAAGAAATCTCATCGAGCATTTCTGATAGTTTATTAAACTAGGACTTACGCATTGATAAAATAACCAAACCGTGTATTGATAAATAATTGTCGTCTCCTTTCTAAGTATGGAACAATGAGAAAAATAACTAAACCCTCTACGGCACAATGCAACGCCGACCTTTACACCTCCTGCATTGTTGTCAGAACCCTAACTGGGAGGATGTAGCAGATTATCAGAGATATTGGGAGAGGTTTCTCACGATTCTATCAATCGGTTTTTTTTAAGAGAAAGGTATGAGCCGAAAGACTTATTCAGTCAGATAGAGAAAATAATCAACTTGACAGGAGGGATACTAAGTGTAGACGATACAGTCATAGAAAAGATTTACAGCGACCCTAAAAATGCCGAATTGATTAGTTATTTTTGGTCAGAAAAAGGGTAGTGCCCTGAAGGGAAGGATCAGAACCAAACCGAATTCAAATTAAAACAGGCATCTAGAGTTGTAAATTAGCAT